>JANPAK010000238.1:0-3076 GCA_031429925.1 Variovorax sp. | reverse complement strand
CTCAGGGGATGCCCTCAGTTGATCGGGCATTTAGACCCTCATGTCAGGATGGTTTTCCGCAATGTGTGATCGCACGATTTCCTCGAAGCTCGCGTTCGGCTTCATCCCCAGGGCTTGCGCGCGCGGCGAGCCCATGCGTGTGGGCCAACCGCTGACAATGCGCTCAATCGCTGGATCGATCTGCCAATCCAAAAGTGCGTGCACAGAATCGCCAGCGACGCGGCGCAAGGTGTCAGCCATTTCGCCCACGGTGGTCGGCACGGCCGGTAAATTGAGTGCGGTCAGTGGCCCCCAATCGGAGTCTCCCGTTTCCATGCAGGCAATGATGTGCTCAACGGTCTTGCCGGGTGAAGAGAGCGAATGCACCACATCCGGCTTAACGGGGATGGTGCACCGGATGCCCTTCAAAGGCTCGCGGATCATGCCACTGAAAAACCCCGATGCCGCGCCATTGGGCTGGCCAGCGCGCACCGACACAGTAGCCAGGCGCGCCGTGCGAGCGTAGATGAAGCCCTTGCGTGCGTAATCAGCCATGAGCTGCTCGCCGATCAATTTTTGAATGCCATAGCTGGTTTGTGGTGTGGGCAGGGTGGTGTCCACAATCTCATGAGGGAAGGCGTGATGCGCCGTTGTGCCGAACACGGCGATCGAGCTGGCGAAGAAGACCAGAGGCTGAGTTTTGAGAGCGCGGCAGCTCTCGAGCAGGGCATGCGTGGTGGCATAGTTGCTGCGCATGCCGAGATCGAAATTGGCCTCGCACTCACCGCTGACCGCAGCGGCGAGGTGAAACACGGCGGCGGCATCGGCATGGCGGGCAAGCAGATTGGCCGGTGTGCTTTGCAATTGATCAAACAAATCGCCCACTTCGCTGCTGATGCGAGAGTCGGCCGCTAAATCAGCGGGCGCAGCCACGCGGTCTGCGAGCACGATGCTTGAAATCTGCTGCGCTGCTTGGCCACGCAGGCGCATGCTGCCGCGTTTGAGAAGTTCACGCGCCAAACGCGCACCAACGAAGCCGGCACCGCCGGTAATGATGATTTTCATAGTGATGCAGCCCAACCTTTGTACAACATATAAGCCGCCAGCGCATACAAAATGCAGGCGAACACGCGCTTGAGACGCTTGACATCCATCGCGTGTGCGGCCTTCGCGCCCAAGGGCGCCATAAAAACGCTTGTTAAAGCGATCAGTGCGAGTGCAGGCAGCCAGATGTAGCCGATCGAACCCGCGGGTAGATTGCTCACGCCTTGCCCACTGATTGCATAGCCCACCGCGTTGACCAATGCGATGGGGAAGCCAAGTGCGGCGGATGTGGCCACAGCATTGTGAATCGCGACGTTGCACCAAGCCATGAAAGGAATGCTCATGAAGCCACCACCGGCGCCGACCAAACCCGACAGAAAGCCAATGACGCCACCAGCAGCGAGTTGGCCGCCAGTGTCTGGCATCGTGCGCGTCGGGGCGGGCTTTTTGTCCAAAAACATTTGAGTGGCAGAAAAAGCCACGAACAGACCAAAGAAGATCGCCAGCCATGAGCCTTTGAGTAAGGCAAACACGCCCAAGCTGGCAATCAGCGCGCCAATGACGATGCCAGGCGAGAGGCCTTTAACGATGTCCCACCGCACAGCGCCGCGCTTGTGGTGTGCGCGCACGCTGGAGATGCTGGTGAAAATGATCGTAGCCATCGACGTGGCAATGGCCATCTTCACAGAGAGATCCGGCGATATGCCTCGGGTACTCATGATGTAAGTCAAAAACGGCACCATGATCATGCCACCGCCAATACCGAGCAGACCCGCAAGGAATCCAGTGCCAACTCCCAAAACCAGCAATTCGACAATGATCAAGGGCTCGAGAGTCATAAGATTATTTTTATGGGAGAGAAAAGGGTGCTTGCAGCCCGATCACCGGACCGGCATCCTGAACCGGGGTTCAGGTGGGCGAGATCAGCAGCTCATTGGGTTCATCTGACGCGAGACGATCACGCTTGATGCTGCAATTTTCAAGCCCGAGCTCTAAGAGCATTGGTACAAGGAATATAAAGCCCGACGAAAAGGCTGCAAGCATTTCGATTCTAACCGTGCGCAAACCAAGCGCACTTAATGTCTGTCACTCTTCGGGCGGGGATGTCGCAAGTGGACCCAATGCCCAGAAAAAAGAAAACCATGCTGAACAAGTCAGCATGGTTTTACGAAAAGTCGATTGAAGGGAGCGGCAGCTTAGAAACTATGGCGCAAGCCAACCGCAAACGAGGTCGCGTCCGTGCCAGCTTTAGCCGTGACGCCACCGAGGTATCCATTGCCACCAGGAGCAGCTTGCCCGTTAGCGGAGTTGTTGAATTTCGTGACGACGACATTGAGGTTCGTGCGCTTGGAGAACGGATAGGTGTAAGCCATGCCGTAGGAAGTCACATCTGCATTTGACGCTCGTTTGTCATTAAAACGATTGACTGCTAGGCTCACATGGCTGGCATTGCCAAGGGTGTAGCGAACGCCAGCGTGAAGCAACTGGGCGTCTTGCTTGAGCCTGTCGATAATGCTGGTAACCACGGCTCCTGGAATGCCGGCCGCAGTCAAACCAGTGGTGAGTTCTGGGCCAGATGAGGGATTTGGTTCCTTAATGTTGACCATCATGCCAGAGACCGCAACGTTTCCGAAGTTGCCCGATGCACCGAAAACAGCAGTACTTAAAGCTTGCTGACCGGCCGAGTTATCTTTGGTGTTGTAACCGAAGCCAACGCTGTACCCAGCCGTTTTGTAGATGGCATTCATTCCCAGCATATTGCCTTTGCCGGTCGGCTCACGATTGATAAGAGCGGAAGCACTGATCGGGCCTTGAACAATTCGATACTGAACGCTATTGTTCACCCTAATATCAGCTCCGACCGGAATGGCCAGCAACTGCCCAGCCGATAATGCACTTTGCGTCTGCATAATATCGAAACTGGCAAATGCCTCAAAAGCAGGCGTGTACTGCCGTCCAGCTAAAAAGCCACCGACGGGTGTAATCAAACCAAGCCACACCTGTCGATCAAAAATAGCATTGTTGACGTTGACGCCCAATGTGGGGCCAATCG
>JANPAK010000237.1:0-2780 GCA_031429925.1 Variovorax sp. | reverse complement strand
CCCAATCGACCACGCTATCGCCTGGGTTAAGCATAGCAAGCTTGCTTTTATTCTCGCTGCCGCCGCCTTTGGCTGCGACGCCGATGTCGAGCGTGTTGCCGGGCACGAGCTGAATGTTAATCACGGCGGGCGTGTTGTCTGGATCGGTGTATGCGCGGCGCACGCCTTCATTGATCACATCGTCCAACGCCCCATTGCCAAATTCGGCGCAGCCTTCAAAGCGCACATCCATGCCGATTTTGAGAAAAACGTTCACAATGCCCGTGTCTTGGCAAATCGGGCGATGGCCTTCTGCGCTCATGCGGCTGTTGGTGAGGATTTGCGCAATCGCATCCTTGGCAGCGGGCGATTGCTCGCGCTCATAGGCGCGCGCCAAATGCGCGATGTAATCCGCCGGGTGGTAGTAGCTGATGAATTGCAGCGCGCCGGCTACGGTGTCAACGATGTCTTGGGCTTTGATGAGTGTCATGGCGATCCGAACAAAGAGAGCAAACAAGGGGACGATTCATCCCCAGACGCTCTATTTTAGGTCGCCTGCGTTGCAGCCAACTTACTTCTCAATCACCCACTGGATGATGTACTTGGCCAAAAAGCCGGTCATACCAAAGGCCAAGCCCAGAAACAGCACGAAGGTGCCAAACTTCCCGGCTTTGGACTGCCAGGCCAGATGGCCGATGATGAACAGCATATAGAGAATGAAGCCACCAATGCCAAAGCTCAGGCCAAAGGCTGAGATCTGCTCTTCCGTGAAGCCAAACATCAGACGCGCTCCTCGGGCGGCATGCGCTCTGGCAGCGCACTCGCATCCACCAGATCCCGATAAGCATGCCAACTCGCATGCCCCAGCCAAGGCACGATCACGATCAGCCCGAGCATCGCCGTGGCCATGCCGATCAAGGTCAACAGCATGATCACGCCGGCCCAAAGCCCCAATGCTGCGGGGTTGCGCAAGACAGCTTGCCAGCTCGTGAGCACGGCTTGCAACACGGTGGAGCGGCGATCGAGCAACATCGGCATGGTGATCACGCTGGAAGCAAACAACGGCGCAGCCATCAAGCCACCAAGGGTTAGCCAAAGCTCAAACAAGTAGTGCTGAGGCGAAAGCACGACATACTTCAAGAAATCCATTGGCGTGCTGATCGGTTGCGGTGCCATCAAGGTGATGAGCGAGGCAGAAGTCAACACCCAACCTGTACCGGCGAGGCCGAGCAAAGCACCAAAGCGCACCATGCTCCAGTAGCCGCCCCGCACCGCATAACGGGAGTATTGCCAGCGCGTCCACGTGTTCGCGATCAAAGCAAACGTGACTGCTTCGCCCTTCTCCAGCGCCCGGCTGATCGCATACAAACTCGTCGCTAGCACGGGCGCCACCACCAGAAACCCAGAGAACGCCCCCGCCAAAAGCCAAAACTGTTGCCCAGCCAGCAAGACCATCGCCAAGCCGCCGGCGGCAACCAACACACCGTGGGCCAAGCTCACCGCGCCACCGCGCAGCGTATCGCGCCAGCCCTTGCCAAGCCATTGCAAACACTGCGCCAAAGAAACCTCTCGCACCAAGGGAAGGATTTCTTCGCTCGGCTCGCGCCAGCGCCCAGGAGGTTTGGTTTCAGACATGCGCTCGAGCATACGGGCGGGCCAGCTCAAGACTCTTGATCTAAGTCAACTCCCGGCGCTGCCCTTTCGCGCAAGATGCAGGCTCCAACCCAATGCCCGCTCAGTCTCTGCCATGACGACACCCGAACAGCCCGCGCCAACACCCGTCGCAAAAACGCGTGAAGTCGCACGCCCAGCGTCGATCGGATTTGCCGACCCACTCCGGTGGCTCAGGGCGGGCGCGCGTGACGCTTGGGCCCATCCGGGGATCGCTCTGTTTTACGGCATCTGCTTTTGGCTGATGGCATATGTGCTTTCGTCCGTGTTCAAACACAAACCGGAATACACCATGAGCATCACCTCCGGTTGCTTGTTGGTGGGGCCATTCTTGGCCATGGGTTTGTATGACGTGAGCCGTCGCCGCGAGCAAGGCAGAGTGCCAGAGCTTTCCAGCTCCATCACCTGCTGGGATCAGCATCTCGGCAGCATGGGCATGCTGGTGCTGGTGTTGATCGTGCTGGAGCTGCTTTGGGGCAGAGCCTCATTAGTCGTTTTCGCGGTGTTTTTCAACGCCGGTATGCCAGACACGGCTGGTTTGCTGAAAGCCTTGCTGTCCCACGAAAACTGGGAGTTTGTGGCGGTTTACAGCGCCGTGGGCGGCATCTTTGCCGCTCTGGTGTTTTCAACCTCGGTCGTCTCCATTCCCATGATCTTGGACAAAGACACCGATGCCGTCACCGCCGCGATCACCAGCATTGCGGTGGTATTCACCAATTTGATGGTGATGACTTGGTGGGGCTTACTGATCACCGCTTTGGTGATTGCATCCTTACTGTCACCTTGGGCGATCGCCCTGCTGGTCGTCGGCCCCTGCTTAGGCCATGCAAGCTGGCACGCTTACCGCGCTAGCGTGCGCTGGGAAACGGTTAATGCCTAGAGGGCACATCATCCTTGGCCCGACCATCAAGCTTGCGGGCCACATGATCGCTGTGGCTCATGAGTTTGTCGGTGTAGGCAATGGCCATGGCGCTCATCAAAAAGACGACGTGAATGATGGTTTGCCACATCAGCACCTGCTCGGTGTAGTTGGCAGCGTTGATGAAGGTTTTGAGCAGATGGATGGAAGAGATGCCGATGATGGCAGTGGCCAGCTTCACTTTCAGCACACTGGCATTGACGTGGCTCAG
>JANPAK010000236.1:0-1816 GCA_031429925.1 Variovorax sp. | reverse complement strand
TCGAGCAACTTCTTGACCACGTGTTTGTCTTCATCGGGCAGGCGCTCCACTTCCTGAAACTGCTTGAGCAGCTCCCGGTCTTCAAAGCGTGCCTTGGCCGCTTCGTCGGCTGCGCCGTCGAGCAAATAGTCGCTGGTGACCCCCAGCGCATCGGCCAAGCGTTTGAGCGTGTCGCCACCCGGGCGCGAGCTACCACGTTCAAAGCGGCCAATGTGGGTGTAGTGCAACTCGGCCAACACCCCCAGCTCGGTTTGCGACAGGTTTTTGTGTTTGCGCAACTCACGCAGCCGCTGCGCAAAGCCTTCCAGCATCTCAGTCATATCCAGCACTCCAGTCACCAAAACGGTGTTCGATGGAGTGATGTTGCCGGATTTGTGGGTGGAAATCGACGCGCTCATGCTCGATTGTGCGGTGTTGATGCTTGACATGTTAAAGCACGTTCGCTAGATTCTCAAGCAAATTTGCTTGATGCAAAAAAACTTAGCCAGGAGTGAAAAAAATGCCGCGCATCCCCCAGCAGGAACTTGAGCGACTGAAGGAAGAGGTCTCGGTGCAGCGGCTGGTGGAGGATTCGGGCGTTGCCCTGCGAAAAGCCGGAAAAGACTTGATGGGCCGGTGCCCGTTCCACGATGACAGAGAAGCCAGCCTGGTGGTCACACCGAAGAAGAACCTGTGGAACTGCTTCGGGTGCGGCATTGGTGGCGGTGCGATTGACTGGGTGATGAAACACCGTGGGCTGTCGTTCCGGCAGGCGGTGGAGGTGCTGCAAGCGGAGCTGTTGCAAGAGCCGGTGGGCTCGAAGGTGGTGGACACACAAGCGGCTGTCAAAACAGCCGCGCAGCCTGCGGCTGTTTCTTCAGTCGCTGCTGTGGTGGTGGACACCGAGCAAGACGCGGCACTCGCTCTTGCACAGAACGCCGCCGATCAAACCTTGCTGGCGCAGACGATGGACTACTACCACCAGCGCTTGAAGGACACGGCTGGCCAGCCTGGTTCGGCGGTGGCGTACCTGGCCTCGCGTGGCTTGACGCACCCCGGCCTGGTGGACGCCTTCGGGCTGGGGGTGGCCGACCGCACCCTGGGGAAGGCTGTTGAACAAGGGTGGCCCAGGGCTGTGGATGACAGAACACGCAAAGGCATCAACGCTGTGCGGGCCAGCTTGCAGCGGCTGGGGCTGATTCGGCAGACGGGGCATGAGCACTTCAATGGCTCGCTGGCTGTTCCACTGTTCGATGGTGCAGGGACTGGCGGTCAGGTGGTCGAGGTCTATGGCAGAAAACTGCGTGACGACTTGAAACAGGACAACACCCAGTACGGCAGCAAGCATTTGTATTTGCGGAACAGCCATGACGACGAGAGCGAGCCGCGCTATCGCGGCGTGTTCAATCTGGCGGGTGTGCAAGCGGCTGGCCAGCATCACAACGTCAATGCACTACCGGGGCAGAACCGTGGTGAAGTTATCTTGTGCGAAGCCTTGATTGATGCCATGACGTTCTGGTGTGCGGGGTTCACGCAGGTGACCAGCAGCTTCGGCGCGGGCGGGTTCACGGATGACATCTTGCAGGCCTTCAAGGTGAACGGCATCGAGCGCGTGTTCATTGCCTATGACCGTGACGAAGCGGGCGACCGTGGCGCGGACAAACTCGCGCCGCTGCTGATCGAAGAAGGCTTCGAGGTGCTGCGTGTGGTGTTCCCCAAAGGCATGGATGCCAACGAGTACGCGCAGAAGATGCAGCCAGCGGACAAGGCGCTGGCCTTGGTGCTGCGCCAGGCGGTGTGGATCGGCGGTGTTCGGCCAGTGGCGCAAGTACAGGAA
>JANPAK010000235.1:0-17755 GCA_031429925.1 Variovorax sp. | reverse complement strand
TGCTCGGTGGCAGCCTCTTCAGGAATGGTGGTGACGCGGAAAATTTGCTGCGCATGACTTATGGCGCCAAAAGTAAGAATCGCGCAAGTCATCAGGCATTTGAAGGTACGAGAAGGGGAAAGATCAATCATGGAAAAACTCCTGGGGATGAAGGTTGAATGAAACACATGTCTGCCTAACACAGACATCGTGTCATTACACCGCGAAACAGCGATTTTTGCAGGCAGTGCAAGCGATAGCAGCTAAACAACAGTGTCTTGCGTAAGATACGTTAACTAAAGATCGACGTACTTAGATGACAACACCTCAGTTTTACCAGCTCTACGACTCCACCAGCCCCACCGTGCAAGCTGCCATTCGCGACGAGCTCTCAAGCGGCCTGCTGGCCGCGCAAGCCAGCGTATCGCCTAAATATTTGTATGACGCGCTGGGCTCGCGCCTCTTTGATGCCATCACGGAGCTGCCCGAGTATTACCCCACGCGTCTAGAAGGCGCGATCATTGCGCAGCATCTGCCGCAGATAGCTAAACAGATCCCCAAAGGCGCGGTGCTAATCGATTTGGGTGCGGGCAGTTGCGACAAAGCTGAGAAGCTCTTTGATTCCTTGCAGCCTGCGCATTACATCCCGATTGATATTTCTGTGGAGTATTTGCGCGAAACCGTGGCTGCTTTGCAGCGGCAGTATCCGCAGGTGCGAATGAGTGGCGTGGGCATGGATTTTTCATCGAAAATGCTGCTGCCTCCTGAGCTCAAAGCGCAGATTCATGGCTTGCCGATTGTGGTGTTTTACCCTGGCTCGAGCATTGGCAATTTCGCGCCTGACGAGGCTTGCGCTCTGCTCGTGCGTGCGCATGCACTGTGCCAGCAAGGCGCAAAAGGTGGCGGGCTTTTGATTGGAGTGGATTTGATCAAGCCCAGCGAGGTGCTGGAGCCGGCCTACGATGATGCTTTGGGTGTGACGGCGTCTTTCAACCTGAACATGCTCTTGAACATCAACCATTTGCTCGGCAGCAATTTTGAGCCACAAGATTGGCAGCATGTAGCCTTTTTTGATGCCAATCTCTCGCGCATCGAGATGCATTTGCGAGCCCGGCGCGATGTCACCATCGCCTGGCCAGAGCATTCGCGTGATTTCAAGTGCGGCGAAGATATTCACACCGAAAATTCCTACAAATGGACGATCCCCAGCTTTGCCCAGCTCTTGAAATCGGCCAGTTTTGCGGCGCCGAAGAGTTGGACGGACGCAAATGATTGGTTTTCCGTGCATTGGGCTCAGGCTTGAGATGCTTGATACGATGCAGTCATGCCGCTTTTTGCCACCTCGCACCTGATCAACCGCCGCACCGCGCTGCTGGGCGCAGGCTTTGCATTGACTGGCTGCTCCGTTAATCCGGATTACAACCACACGGCTGAAGATGCGCCGCGATCGCTGCTGATGGCGCGCAGCAAGCCGATACGCCATGCTTGGGTGCTCAGCTCGGGTGGGCCGCGCGGCTTTGTGCATGTGGGCGTGCTCAAAGCGCTAGAAGAACTGGGGCATCAGCCTGATCTGATCGTGGGCGGCTCGGTTGGTGCACTCATTGGCGCGTTGTATGCCGGTGGTGTGAAGGCCAAAGAGCTTGAGCAGATGGCGCTGAATTTAGGCGTCACAGACATGGGGCGCCTCGCGCTCATTGGCGATGGCAAATTCGAGGGCACTCCCTTGGCCAGCATTGTCAACCGTGAACTGACGCTGCGCTGCGGCACTTGTGAAATGCAAAAACTGCCGATTGCGTTTGCCGCCGCTGCCAGTGAGCGCGAATCACGCAAAAACGTGCTGCTCAACCATGGCGATGCCGGCGTGGCAGTGCAGGCCAGTTGCGCGATTGAGGGCATGTTCACCCCAGTGCGTATTCGCGGCGTGCAGTATGTGGATGCCGATCTGGTTGCGCCGATGCCGGTGCGCTTGGCGCGGCAGTTGGCCAAGGGATTGAGCAGCATACCCGTCCAAGAGCGCTTGCTGGCGCTGGATGCTTCTGCCAATGAAGCAAAAGCACCCCCCGGCGCTGAGCGCTACCGCGAAGGCGATCTGCGAAAACGCGCCCTCACCCAAGCCGATGCGCGATTTGCAGACCTCACGTTGCACCCCGAGATGAGCTATTGGGTCAATACCAGCCGAGAATTTCGCGAGCGCACCATTGCGCAAGGCTATGCCCATACCTTGGCACAAGCAGCGCGTATCACGGCTGCCCTGGCTTGATGATTTGCGCTTCGGAGGCCGCCTGCTGTTGGCGGGAAGCCGCATGTAGGCCAAACACGCCGATCACGATGAACGAAATACTCACCAACTTGATGGCTGTGGCGGCCTCTTTGAAGTAGAAAATGCCAATGCAGGCCGTCGCCACCGTGCCGACGCCGCTCCAAACCGCATAGGTGATGCTCAAATCCAAAGTCTTGGTTACAAACGTATTACAGGCAAAGGCAAGGCCGTAGAAAGCAAACATGGCCACAGAAGGCCAAGCATGGGTAAATCCATGAGATAGTTTCATACAGGTCGTGCCAGCCACTTCGAGGAAAATCGCGACCGACAAGAGCATCCAAGCCTGTGAAAGAGTGGGGGTGAAAGCCTGTAAGACTTTGAGCATGATATGAGACTGATGAGTAATAAATGAGCGCAAGCCGGCATGAATCATACTGACAACGCCCGATCCATTGCAAAATACCGAAAAACGGTCGCCCACTATGACGCCTCGGCCGAGTTCACCATGCCCCTGCGGCGGCGCGCGGTGGCTTTGCTGCAGTTGCAGCCGGGTCAGTGCGTGCTGGATGTGGGCTCGGGCACAGGCTTGAGCTATGAGCTGCTATTGAGCGCAGTGGGCGAGCAAGGAAAGCTCCTGGCCTTCGAGCAAAGCCCAGATATGTTTGCCCAAGCAGAGCAACGCCTGCAAGCAACTGGCTGGAGTCAGGTTTGGCACACCTGTTGCGCTGCAGAAACGGTGCAATTGCCTCAGTTGGCTGATGCCGTGCTGTTCAACTACGTGCATGACGTCTCACGCACGCCGCAGGCGGTCGCCAACATCATGCGCCAAGTACGTCCCGGTGCGCGCGTGGCTATGGCGGGTATGAAGTTCTTTCCTTGGTGGACGGGGCCGCTCAATTTCTTGGCTTGGTTGAAGAATCGGCCGTACAACGCCAAAGCTGCTGATTTGTGGGCCCCTTGGGATATCGTGCAAAGCTATTGTGATTCGTTTAGCATGGAGGCAACCCAATTTGGCATGGGCTATTTGGCCAGTGGCATACGAAAGTAAATCATGAAGCAGCCCCTCCTGACTCCCTCGGTTGTGGCACAAGATCAGCTACTGGCGCAGCGCTTCCTCCAAGTGCGCTCGCAATCTGTTGCCTTGGCCGTGCCATTGAGCGCAGAAGACTGCCAAGCGCAATCCATGCCGGATGCGTCGCCGGTGAAATGGCATTTGGCGCATATCACTTGGTTTTTCGAGACCTTTATCTTGGAGCGCTTTGAAGCAGGCTTCAAAGCGTTCAATCCCGCGTTTCGCGTGCTGTTCAACAGCTACTACATCACGGTCGGCGATAAGCACCCTCGCCCACAGCGCGGTTTGCTGACGCGGCCTTCGCTGGAAGAAGTCAAGCTTTGGCGAACCCATGTGGAGGAGCGCATTTGCGCCCTTCTTTCGCAGCCGCATGATGAGCAAATTGATGCCCTGGTCGAGCTCGGGATTCAACATGAGCAGCAGCATCAGGAGTTGCTGCTCACAGATGTGAAGCATTTGCTCTCTTGCTCGGCCTTGCAACCGGTCTACGCTAAAGCCTGGCCACTGGCCAGCGTTGCGGCGACGCCTGCCCAGTGGGTCGGGCAAAACGGCGGCTTGCAAAGCATGGGCCATGCTGGCGACAGCTTTATGTTTGATGATGAAACGCCGCGCCATCAGCACTACTTGGCGCCTTATGCACTGATGAACCGCTTGGTCACACATGGTGAATGGCTTGAGTTTGTCAATTCAGGCGCCTACCGCGATCCGCAATGGTGGCTGTCAGCGGGCTGGGATTGGGTCTGCGGTCAAAGCATCGAAGCGCCGTTGTATTGGCGGCAGGACACGAATGGCGATTGGACGAATTTCACCCTGCATGGCCGCGTGCGCATTGATCCGCATACGCCCATCGTGCACATCAGCTACTTTGAAGCCGATGCCTATGCGCGCTGGAAATCAAACACCGATCAAGCTTGGCATGGCGCGCGCTTGCCGACGGAGGGCGAGTGGGAAATGGCCGCTTCGATGCACGAACATGAGTACATCGCGCAAGGCAATTTTGTAGAAACGCGTGCCCTGCACCCGATGCCTGTGGCTAAGCCACGTGAAGGCCTGATGCAGATGATGGGCGATGTATGGCAATGGACGGCATCGAGCTACAGCGCTTATCCAGGCTACCAGCCATGGGAAGGCGCGGTCGGCGAGTACAACGGGAAATTTATGGTGAACCAGTACGTGCTGCGCGGCGGCTCCTGCGCCACCCCGCGCAGCCATATCCGCGCGAGCTACCGCAACTTCTTCCCGACAGACGCACGCTGGCAATTCACGGGGCTGCGCTTGGCTAAATCGCTCCCGTCTCAAGCCTGAACGACAACGCCTTTCCAAAACGCCACCCGATCTTGCACCTGCTCTGCACCGACTTTCGGCGTTGGATAAAACCACACTGCATCTGGGTTCATCTTGCCTGTCACGCTCAAGGTGAAATAGCTCGCTGCGCCCTTCCAGTGGCAGGTGGTGTGTGTGTCGCTCGGCTGCACGTAGTCCATCTTTAGGCTGGCGCGCGGGAAATAGGCATTGTTTTCCACCATCACGATATCGTGGCTCTCAGCGATCACGGTGTCATTCCAGACGGCTTTCATGGCTTTCCTTGGGCCTTCATAGATTGAAGCGAAGCGTCATTGTGCAGTCAAACGCGCTATCGTGCTTCTGAGCTTGCCATCACTTGGCACAAGTGCGAAAACCAGCGTAAATATCGGTGCGCTCGGGGATGAAAAAATTGCGGTATTTGGCATGCCGCATGATCGGTAGCGTGGCCGCACATGCGCCGCGCAGTACTTTGCGGCTGCCAAACCACGGTCGGGAGTAGTCTGCGTAAGGATGCGCGGCGAAGCCCGCGTAAGGCAAGAAATCGCTGCTCGTCCATTCCCAGACTTCGCCCCAAGTGAAGCCCATTGTAGATATGGCGGAGCACTCCCATTCAGCCTCGGTCGGCAAGCGACGGCCTGCCCATTCGCAATAGGCCTGCGCGTCGTACCAACTCAGGTGAACAGCGCTTGCCCGTGAGTCCAAGGGCTGCCAATCGCCAAAATGCAGGCTCTCGTAGCCGCTCGACGTTTTCCGCAGATAGCGCGGTAAAGCGCGGGCCGTAGCTTCGATGAACGGCAGATACTGCGCCCAGCGCACGGGCAGAGCGTCAATTTCAAAAGCTTCCAGATTCACATCTTGCCCAGACAGCTCGTTGTCAAACGAAAAACCAGCGGCGGGTGATCCCAACTTCCATACGGTAGCCTTATAGGAAAAAGGGTCATTCAACGGCATAGAATTTGCGCCAAGTGCTATAGAATATATAGCATCTTGTAAGCTGGCGGGGAGTACAAACGGCTGTATCAAAGCCTGCGCCATGTACACCGCCGCTTCGATGTGCATGGCTTCATGCAGCAGCACCAGCCGGTAGAAATACAAATCCTGATCGCTCTTGCCCGCTTGACTCAGACATTGCAAAGTCTGCGCAAGCGTGGCTTGCAAATACGCTTTCGCTTCTTGTGCGCTCAGCAGCGGCAGCGCCCAGCGACTGGGGTGAGCCACGGTGGAGCTGTTGTACCAATCATCGCCATGCTGCGCGGCAGCCAAATGCGGGCAAGGCAGGCGCGGATGCTCAGGATCGCAAGCTGCGCCCAAGTGCCTTTGCTGGTTGCGCAGCACCCACCATTGCTGAAACCAGCCGATATGCCCCAGCTCCCACAGAGGTGGGTTGAATTCATCGCCCTGCGGCACATCCAAGGCGCCTGCGGCCTCGTATGCTTCAAACAGCGTTAGCGTGATCCCACGCACGCGCACCAGTTCGCGCGCCAGCGTGGCGGCATCTGATGTGCGTATCATCTGGCCTAGTGAGTGTGTGGCACCCAACTGCAAACGCGCGTTCATTGAATCAATAAATCCTTATGTCTTCGATTGTGATTATCAGCCCTGCTCTGTCAGATGCCAACAACGGCAACTGGCAAACTGCGAAGCGCTGGGCGCAGATGCTTGGCTCCAAGTATCGTACCCATATCGCCAAGCTATGGGTGCCAAATTCAGATGCATCGGACGAGATCATGATTGCCTTACACGCCCGCCGCAGCGCAGACTCCATTGCAGCTTGGCATGCTCAGCGCGGCTCTCGCGGCTTGATTGTGGCACTCACAGGCACCGATCTCTACCGCGATATCCGCACTGATACGCAAGCACAGGCCTCTTTGGATGCAGCCGGGCAGCTGATTGTGTTGCAAGAGCTGGGCGTGCACAGCTTGCCTGAGCAATATCGCGCCAAGACGCAAGTGGTGTTTCAATCCACCACTTCGCGCAAGACCTTGGTTAAAACAGACAAGCACCTCAATGCGTTGATGGTCGGCCATTTACGCGACGAAAAAATGCCGCAAACTTTGTTTGAGGCGGCGCGTTTGCTGGCTAACGACAGAGAGATCAGAATCACCCACATCGGCGCTGGTTTGGATGAAAATCTAGCCCAAGACGCTATTAATACAGAAGCACTCTGCGCAGGATACACATGGGCCAGAGGCCTAAAACATGCTCAGACCAGACAGCGTATCCAACGCGCTCATGTGCTCGTCCACACCAGCAAGATGGAAGGTGGGGCGCATGTGATCATGGAGGCGGTATGCAGCGGCACGCCCGTGCTGGCCTCGCGCGTGGATGGCAATGTGGGCATGCTAGGTGGCGGGTATGACGGCTATTTCCCAGTTGGCGATGCAAGCGCCTTGGCCGCGCTCCTGCGCCGCTGTAAGAACGAACCCACATTCCTAGACCATCTATCATCTCAGTGCGCCTTGCGTGCGCCGCTTTTCTCCCCTCTTTCCGAACAAACTGCTCTGCTGCGCATCGTTGCATCAGTGCTCTGAACCTTGATCCATGCAAACTTCTGACCAACCCGTCCTGCGCGACATTGTTTTGATTGGTGGCGGCCACAGCCATGTGGGTGTGCTTAAAAGCTTCGGCATGAACCCAATTCCTGGCGTACGGCTCACGCTGATTTGCACCGATCTGCACACGCCCTACTCGGGCATGCTGCCTGGCTATGTCGCAGGGCACTATGACTTTGATGAAGTGCATATTGATCTGCTGCGCCTCGCGCAATTCGCTGGCGCACGGGTGTATCGCGACGAAGTGATCGGCATTGACCGCACCAACCAGAAAGTTCTGTGCAAAAGCCGCCCGCCCGTGCCCTATGACCAACTTAGCGTCAATATTGGCTCGACACCGCAGCTCCAGGGTGTGCCCGGCGCCGCCGAGTATGCCGTGGCGGTCAAGCCGATTCGCAACTTCAATGATCGGTGGCTCAGCCTGCTGGAGCGCGTTAAAACGCATTCTGGCACCATGAAAATCGCTGTCGTCGGTGCAGGTGCTGGCGGCGTTGAGTTGCTGTTGGCGATGCAGTTTCGATTGAGAAATGAACTGACGAAGCTGGGCCGAAATCCCGACGAGTTGCAATTTAACTTGCTTACCAGCAGCGCAACAATTTTGCCCACGCACAACGCCAACGTGCGCGGCCGTTTTGATGACGTGCTCAGCGCACGCGGCGTGAAAGTGCATCGCAACGCGGAAGTCACGCAAGTGGGTTCTGGCTATTTGCTGACGGCAAGTGGCTTGAAGCTTGAAGCCGATGAAATCATCTGGGTCACCCGAGCGGGAGGTGCGCCCTGGCTTCAATCAACCGGCCTGCAGCTTGATCAAGAAGGCTACATTGCCGTCAAAGACACGCTGCAAACCGTGACCGATCCCTTGATTTATGCAGCGGGCGATATCGCCAGCATGATGAATTTCAAACTTGAAAAAGCCGGGGTGTTCGCGGTGCGCATGGCCAAGCCACTCACCGAGAACTTGCGCTGCGCAGTTGGCGGCACAAATTTGCAAGCCTATTCACCTCAGACGAGTTGGCTCGCCCTCATCAGCACCGGAGACAAATACGCCGTCGCCTCGCGCGGCTGGCTGGGCTTTGCGGGTAGCTGGGTTTGGCAATGGAAAGACTGGATTGACCAGCGCTTCATGCGTAAATTCAGTGAATTCCCAGACATGAGCCAGCAGGCCGCGCCTGCGAGCAACGCACTTTCAAGCGTGAAGCTCAGCTCGGAAGAATCCTTGCAAGCCATCTCCGCCATTGCCATGCGCTGCGGCGGCTGCGGCGCAAAAGTCGGCGCGACGATTTTGCAGCGTGCCCTAGGTAACCTGCACCCCTTGCAGCGCGACGATGTGCTGATCGGCCTCAAAGACCCCGACGACGCTGCGGTAGTGCGTGTTCCCCCAGGCATGGCCATGGTGCATTCAGTTGATTTCTTCCGCGCATTTGTCGATGACCCGTATATCTTCGGCAAAGTAGCCGCCAACCATGCGCTCGGCGATATCTGGGCGATGGGCGGCCAAGCTCAATCGGCCACCGCCATCTGCACTGTGCCGCCGGGCATGGATGCAAAGGTGGAAGACGCGCTCTTTCAAATGATGACGGGTGCGCTCGAAGTGCTCAATGATGCGGACTGCTCGCTGGTCGGCGGCCACACCGGCGAAGGCAAAGAACTCGCGCTCGGATTTGCCATCAACGGCTTGATTGAAGACAAACCTGAAGCGATTTTGAGAAAAGGCGGCATGAAGCCCGGTGATGTATTGATCCTCACCAAACCGATGGGCACAGGCACGCTCTTCGCGGCGAAGGATCGCTTGTTTGCCAAAGGCCGCTGGATTGATGCGGCACTGCAGAGCATGGTCATCAGCAATCGGGTCGGCGCACGCGTGCTGCGCGAGCATGGGGCGACAGCCTGTACGGATTTAACGGGCTTTGGCCTGCTCGGTCACTTGGTGGAGATGACTCGCCCATCGGAAGTCGATGCCGAAATCCAATTGAGCGCTCTACCCTTGCTCGAAGGCGCACAAGAATGCGTTCAAGCCGGCATCACGAGCTCCTTGCAAAGCGCCAATGTGCGCCTGCGCCGAGCGCTGCGCAATCAAGAGCAATTTGTGAGCCACCCGCGCTATCCGCTGATTTTCGACCCGCAAACGGCCGGTGGTTTGCTCGCCAGCTTGCCGGCAGATCGTGTGGATGCCTGTATTGCTGAACTTCGGGTCGCGGGCTATCCCCAGACTACAAAAATCGGCCGCATCTTGCCGCAGGGCGATGCGATGGAGCCGATCGTTTTGCTTGATTGATATATCGCTGCCTTATGTCATCGAGCTTCACGTCGTTAACCCCCAGTGCGTCATTGTCCGATCAAGTGGCGCAAGCCCTTGGCATGGAGATTCGCGAATTGCGCTTGCTCGAAGGCGACAAGCTGCCCACGGAGGCCGCGCTGGTCAAGCAATTTGGCGTGAGCCGCACCGTGGTTCGTGAAGCCATATCACGCCTGAAGTCATTGGGCTTGGTCGAATCGCGCCAAGGCAGTGGCGCGTTTGTCAAAGCGCTTGGCTTCTCGCCATTGCAGTTTGATGCGCAATCCGTGGCCTCAAAGCGTGCTGTAGTGCAGATGGTCGAAGTCAGGCGTGCTTTGGAAGCTGAAGTCGCAGCTTTGGCCGCTCAACGGCGCAGCGCTGCAGACCTCAAGCGGATTGAGCAGGCGGCCAAAGCGCTGGATCGCACCGTGCAAGCCGGAGGCGATGGCGTGGATCAGGATGTCGCTTTGCATCGCGCCATTGCAGACGCCGCACAAAATGAGTTTCTGATCAGCACGCTGGATTACCTGCGCCAGTTTCTGCACGGCGCCACGCGCGTGACCCGCGCCAACGAGGCGCGTCGCGCCGATTTTGCCAAGCAGGTGCAGACTGAGCACCAGGCCATCATCGAAGCGATTATTGCGGCGGACGCCGGCAAGGCACGCAAAGCCGCGGCGCGTCACATGGACAACGCGATCAAGCGGATTGAGCAAGCGGACCCCGCGTTCTGGCAGCAAGAGGGCGTCAAGCTGGCAGGCCCGCTGGTCTCGGGGCCATCAAAACTCTGATTTTTGTCCTGGCCGACGGTACGCCAGTATGGGTTATCGGTGCGTTGTTTTGAGTTTCATGGCTATAATTTGTATGACAACCTGACAAATTACCTCCTCCAACCAGCTACTGAAACCCATCATGCCTACACAAGTCTTTACGCATCGTCGCCAACTCATCAAGGCTACATCGGCAGCACTGCTCGCTGCACCGCACTTTGCCATGGCGCAAAGCTGGCCCAACAAGCCGATTCGCCTCGTCGTGCCGTTTCCCCCTGGCGGCCTGATCGACAATATGGCCAGACTCATCAGCGCCCGATTGGCGCAAGAGTTGGGTCAAGCCGTCGTGATTGACAACAAGCCCGGTGTCGGCGGCAATCTTGGCGCAGCAGAGGCTGCGCGCAGCACGCCAGATGGCTACACCTTGCTGATGGCGTCGCCGCCTCTGACGATAAGCCCTGCCTTGTACGCAAGCTTGCCTTACAAGCCCGAACAAATCGTGTCAGTCGGACTGATCGGCCGTGTGCCGAACGTCTTGCTGGTGAGCCCTAAAAGTGGGATCAACAGCGTTGCCGAGCTGCTCGCAAAGGCCAAAGCATCTCCGGGCAAGTTGAACTATGCCTCCAACGGCAACGGTACATCGCTGCACCTGAGCGCAGAACTCATGAAAAGCAGCACCGGCAGCTTCATCACGCATATCCCCTACCGCGGCGCAGCGCAAGCAGTCACTGGCTTGATCGCCGGTGAGGTTGACATGATGTTTGAAAACCTGCCGTCGGTGATTGGCCAAATTCAAGGCGGGGCAGTCAAAGCCCTGGCGGTGACGACACGTGGCCGCAGTAAAGCCCTGCCCAACGTACCGACACTCGCGGAATCTGGCTTGAAAGACTTCGATGTCAGCTCATGGTACGGTTTGGCAGCGCCCGCAGGCATACCCGCCGATGTGATGACTAGGCTAACGCAAGCATTGGAGAAAATCTCCCGTGATGCGGAAATCGTGCGCACGATGGAGTCTCGCGGTGCAGATGTCGGCTTTCTCAATGCGCAAGCGATGGGCGCATTCATGGCCGCTGACGCAGAGAAATGGAAGCGGGTTGCCGCCTTCGCCAAGATCACGCTCGGCTGAAGGGATCCACCATGAAGACATCGGTTGGGTTGATTGGCCTCGGTGCCATGGGCAGTGGCATGGCCAAGTCGTTGCGCCGCGCAGGCCATGCGCCCTTCGTGTTTGACGTGCGAAGCGAAGTGGCGGCTGCGTTTGCGCAAGACGGTGGCACGGCCTGCGCATCGCCCGCAGAACTGGCTCAAAACTGTCAAGTGGTCGTGTCGGTCGTTGTGAATGCTGCCCAAACAGAAAGCGTGCTATTTGGCGACAAGGGCTGTGCGTCAGCCATGAGGCCCGGTAGTGTATTTGTAATGTGCTCGACCGTGGATCCCAATTGGTCAATTGCGCTGGAAACGCGCCTCGAAAAACTTGGCATTTTGTACATTGATGGCCCCATCTCTGGAGGTGCGGCGCGCGCTGCCAGCGGCGAGATGACCATGATGAGCGCTGGCAAACCCGAGGCTTATGCGATTGCCGAGCCATTTGTGCGCGCCATGGCGGGAACGCTTTACAAGCTGGGCAATAAAGCAGGCGCAGGCAGCAAAGTCAAAGTGATCAACCAATTGCTTGCTGGCGTGCACATTGCCGCTGCGGCAGAGGCTATGGCGCTGGGTCTGCGCGAAGGTGTCGATGCGAAGGCGCTGTACGAGGTAATTACACACAGCGCGGGCAACAGTTGGATGTTTGAGAATCGCATGGCCCATGTCCTCGCTGCGGATTACACGCCTCTATCTGCGGTGGATATCTTTGTCAAAGACCTCGGTCTGGTGCTGGATATGGCGCGTGCCAGCAAATTCCCGTTGCCACTGTCTTCCACTGCACATCAAATGTTCATGCAAGCCTCCACCGCCGGCTTTGCTAAAGAGGACGACAGCGCTGTGATCAAAATTTTCCCTGGCATTGAGCTGCCCAAAAAGCCATGAGAAAAATTCTTCTGGGCTGCATCGCCGATGATTTCACCGGTGCCAGCGATCTGGC
Source organism: Variovorax sp. (assembly GCA_031429925.1). GTDB lineage: Bacteria > Pseudomonadota > Gammaproteobacteria > Burkholderiales > Burkholderiaceae_C > JANMDU01. The sequence goes on along the minus strand of JANPAK010000235.1, from coordinate 5,462 downwards.
CAACAATCTCGTGCGCGCGGGCATGCGCGTAGTGCAAACCATTGGTGTGCCAAGCTCACCCCTCGGTGCAGAAGTCGATGCGGTGGTGGTAGCGCTCAAATCGCGCACCATCGCTCCGAAAGAGGCCATTGCACAATCGCTCGCGGCACTTTCGTGGCTACAAAGTCAAGGTGCCCGGCAGATTTACTTCAAGTATTGCTCTACATTTGATAGCACCCCACAGGGCAACATCGGCCCCGTGACGGAAGCTTTGATGGATGCGCTGGGCACCGATTTCACGATCGCCACGCCCGCTTTCCCAGACAACAACCGCACCGTCTTCAAAGGCTATTTGTTTGCAGGCGATGCGCTCTTGAACGAGAGCGGCATGCAAAACCACCCGCTCACGCCGATGACGGACGCCAATCTCGTACGCGTGATGCAAGCACAGACGCAGCGCGTCGTGGGTTTGGTGGACTACAAAGTGGTTGCGCAGGGCGCAGATGCTGTTTCTAAACGCATCGCGCAGCTGAAAGCCGCAGGTGTGGGCGTCGCGATTGTGGATGCGATCAGCAATGATGATTTGATGCTTCTGGGGTCTGCGCTCAAGGACATGCCGCTGGTCACTGCCGGCTCGGGCGTTGCAATCGGTCTTCCACAAAACTTTGGCATTTCGCCCTCTGCGCATTCGAGTGCGCTGCCCCCAGCTTCAGGCCAGCGAGCAGTGGTATCGGGGAGCTGCTCCGTGGCAACCAATGCTCAAGTCGTGAATTTCATGTCTGCTGGATTGCACGCGCTGGCCGTTGATCCACTGCGTATGGCCAGCGGTATTGATGTCGTCTCCGAAGCCTTGGCATGGGCCAAGCCATTGTTGAACGCGGGTCCGGTGTTGGTGTATTCCACTGCGGAGAGCTCGGCGATCAAGGCGGTGCAGAGTCAACTTGGTGTAGAGGCCGCCGGCGCATTGGTCGAACGCACCTTGGCGGCCATCGCTAAGGGGTTGGTTGGATTGGGTGTGCAGCAACTGGTTGTGGCAGGGGGTGAAACCTCAGGCGCTTGTGTGCAGGCTTTGGGCATCACGCAAATGCAAATCGGCCCACAAATTGCCCCGGGCGTGCCTTGGTGTTTTGCTTCGAGCGAAGGTACATCGATTCACATCACGCTCAAATCCGGCAATTTCGGCAGCCAAGATTTCTTCACGCAAGCGTTTACGATGCTGGCATGACACTCTCCAAAGAATCCCAAGCACGTGAAGAGATTTGCCGCGTTGGCAAGAGCCTGTTTGAACGTGGCTATGTGCACGCCACGGCGGGCAATATCAGCGTGCGGCTTGATGATGGTTTTCTCATCACGCCGACAGATGGATGCCTGGGCTTTCTAGACCCCGCCAAACTCTCCAAACTTGATCCGCAGCTTAGTCAAGTCAGCGGCGATCGCGCTAGCAAAACAATAGCAATTCACGCAAGTATCTACGGGGCTAGCGCGCCATTTGATACCAAAGCAGCGTGCATCATCCATACCCACAGCACGCATTGCGTGGCCTTAGCGCTGCAATCACCCGGTGCTGAGCTGTTGCAGGCGATCACGCCTTATTTCGTGATGAAAGTCGGCCATGTGCCCATCATCCAATACCACCGCCCCGGCGCTGCGGCGGCTGCAAAAGAAGTCGCCCAGCGGATCGCTGAATATGGTCAGCGTGGTACGCCCATCCGCGCAGTCATGCTACCGCGCTTAGGGCCCAACGTCTGGTCGGGCAGTCCGATGGCGGCGATGGCCGTGTTGGAAGAGCTCGAAGAAACAGCCAAGCTTGCCTGTCTGCGGCCAGGTACAACTCCATTGGTCGACTCACACATTGAAGAGCTTCGTCAAGCTTTCAACGCCATTTGGTAAAGGGACTCGCATATGCCTCAATTCGCCGCCAATCTCTCGATGATGTACACGGAGGTGCCGTTTTTGGATCGTTTTGAAGCCGCAGCCAAAGATGGATTCAAGGCGGTTGAATACCTGTTTCCGTATGCTATTGATGCCTCTGAACTGTCTGCGCGCCTCGCTGCCAACAGATTGCAGCAGGTCTTGTTCAACGCTCCACCCGGTGGCACCGATCGCGAGAGCATCGCCAAAGCCTGGGACATCGATGGCAGCCGCGGCACGGCCTGCATCCCCGGCCGAGAAGCGGAATTCAAAGCTGGCATCGCACTTGCGTTAACTTACGCCGAAGCTCTGAATTGCCCCCGCATCCACCTCATGGCTGGCTTGATCCCGGAAGGTCTGGCCCGAGAAGACGTGCAGGCCACCTACATCAGCAATCTGCGCTGGGCAGCAGTTGAAGCGGCCAAAGCCGGCCTGGACGTGCTCATGGAGCCCATCAACACCCGGGATATCCCACGTTTCTTCCTGAATCGCCAAGATCATGCGCATGAAATCATCGGCTTGGTCGGCGCCCCCAATCTCAAAGTACAAATGGATCTTTACCATTGCCAAATCGTCGAAGGCGACGTGGCAATGAAAATTCGCAAATACCTACCCACCGGCCATGTCGGTCACTTCCAAATCGCCGGTGTGCCAGAGCGGCATGAACCCGATATTGGTGAGCTAAATTTCGACTACCTCTTCAAGGTGATCGATGAGGTAAGTCAGCAATCCGGCTGGAGCGGATGGGTCGGTTGTGAATATCGCCCGAAGAGCGGTGGGCAGCCCAACGGTACGTCTAGTGGGCTGGGATGGGCCAAAAGATATCTCGCGACACCCTGACGGACCGCGCTGCGGGCAGACAGGATCTCAACATTTTCCACGAACAAATCCTGCAATCAAGTTGATTGCAGCTTATCCTTGGCAGGCCACTTAGACTTGGATCTGATCCTTGAGCTTATGGCTGGCGTGGAAAGTAACTACCCGGCGGGATTCGATCGGGATGGGTTCGCCGGTACGCGGGTTGCGGCCAGGACGAGGAGCCTTGGTGCGGATTTGAAAATTGCCGAAGCCAGAGATTTTTACGTCTTGGCCATCGACCACGCTTTTCGCGATGAGTTCAAAGAATGCATCGATCATGTCTTTGGATTCGCGTTTGTTCAGGCCAATCTGATCAAACAGCATATCGGCCAGCTGCGCTTTGGTCAGCGCGGGGGTTTCCAAACTTTCGACCATGAAATCCATGAGGTTTTTCCTTCAGACTAGGTTCTATTCTAATCACTATCGATTCAATAGCATTCTATGCATATTCTATATAGGGGAACGGTTGAAATCGCTTCAGAAACTGCGACTAATACGCCCCAAGATCATGTGCGCAAACGTGCTCCCAGGCTCTGCGCCAAGTTGGTAAGCACCGCTGCAACGACGCCATCAATCTGCTCATCGGTAAGCGTCGCATCCTTGCCTTGCAAACTCAAACGAATGGCCAAGCTCTTCTCATCAGCCTCTAGAGCGGTTGAGGGCTCTTTGGCGCGGAACACGTCAAAGAGCAGTGCGTCGAGCAACAGGCCTTGCGTGGGCGCGGCATGGATCGCTTGCATCAGCGCAGCATGACTTACCTTGTCTTTAACGACCACCGCAATGTCTCGCTCTACCGCCTGAAATTTGGAAATCGCCACCGAGCTGGGCAGTTCGCGTTGCATCACCGCTTGCACATCGAGCTCAAACATCACCGGCGTAGCGCCGGTGATTTCGTAGGCTTGCTTCCAGCGCGGATGCAGATCACCCACCACGCCAATCGACTGACCGTGGAGAAGCACTTGCGCACATCGGCCTGGATGCATCGCGGGATGCTCAAAGGCCTTGAACTCAGGCTTGGCGGGTGCAAGCAAGGCTTCCACATCGCCTTTGGCATCGTAGAAATCAGCCGCAGCATCTTTACTGCTCCACTGACGCTGCACTGCACCGCCCCAAGCAAGCGCGGCGATGCGCATCGGTTGGGCAATGCCTTGCACCTGCTGACTGCCCTCTTCAATCGCCGTCTTCACATTCGCATCGCGCGCAAACACGCGGCCCAGTTCAAACACGCGAACTCTGGAGGCCTTGCGATCTTGGTTGTGTTTAAGCACGCCAAGCAGGCTGCCTAGCAGCGAGGAGCGCATCACGCTCAGTTGGCTCGCAATCGGGTTGAGCAGCTTGATCGGATCGCTATTACCCGCCAAATCGCGCTCCGACCGTTCTTCGACGAAGCTGAAATTGATGGTCTCCAAGTACCCGAGCGAGGCAAGCGAGCGACGCAGTGCGAAGCGGTCTTTGCTGCGCTCTGAGCGTGCCTTTGGCTCCACGGGGGCAATTGGCGGGGTCTCGGGGAGGCTATTGAAGCCAATGATGCGCACCACTTCTTCGATCAAATCTTCTTCTAGCGTGATGTCGAAACGATAGACAGGAGGTTTGACCGTGATCACATCACCATCCAGAGCGGCAGGCAAACCCAGCTTGGCAAACACATTCAAGCACTGCTGCGATGACACGGGCATGCCAATCACTTTACAAGCGCGGCTCACTCGCAGCTTAACTTCGCGTGCCTTCGGCATATTGGGCTGCTGATCATCCAGCACCGCCGCTTGCCCGCCGCAAATCTCTTGCACCAAATGCGTGATGTGCTCAACGTGAGCCCCAGTAAGCATGGGATCCACGCCACGCTCAAAGCGGTGCCCCGCATCGGTAGAGAAGTTAAAGCGGCGCGAACGGCCGGCAACGGCTTCAGGCCACCAAAAGGCGGCTTCGATATAGATGTTTTGCGTGTCGTCGCTTACGGCCGTCGAATCACCGCCCATGATGCCGGCGAGTGACTCCACACACTGATCATCTGCAATGACGCCAACTTTTTCATCGAGCGTGACGGCATTGCCGTTCAAAAGCTTGAGCGTTTCTCCCTGCTTGGCCCAGCGCACATCCAAGCCGCCACGAATCTTGTCAAGATCAAAAATATGGCTTGGGCGGCCATACTCAAACATCACATAGTTGGAAATGTCCACTAACGCCGTGACGCTGCGCTGCCCACAGGCTGCGAGACGATCAACCATCCACTGCGGCGTTTTTGCTTTTGCATTCACACCGCGCACGATGCGGCCAGAGAAGCGGCCACACAAATCAGGCGCAGAAATTTTCACGGCAAGCTTGTCGTGCAAAGTGACAGAAATTGGTTTGATCTCAGGCGTATTCAACGGCGCGTCAGTGATGGCAGATACTTCTCGCGCAATGCCATACACACTCAGGTTATGACCAAGATTGGGGGTGAGCTTGAGCGTGAACAGCGTATCGTCTAGTTTCAAGTAATCGCGAATACTCGTGCCGATCGTTGCGTCAGTGGCAAGCTCATACAAGCCCTCAGCCGCTTCGCTGATCTTGAGCTCTTTGGCCGAGCACAGCATGCCTTGGCTCTCCACGCCACGCAGCTTGCCCAGCTTAATCTGGAAAGCTTTGCCATCATCGCCGGGCGGCAGCTCAGCGCCCACCAAAGCTACAGGAACACGAATGCCAACACGGGCATTGGGCGCACCGCAAACGATGTT
>JANPAK010000234.1:0-35795 GCA_031429925.1 Variovorax sp. | reverse complement strand
CTTCTTTACGAGAAGCGCATGGCTAAGGAGCTTTCCGCGCAATGGCCTGAGAGCGGTAAAGTTGAAGCCAACGAACGCTATCCAAGCGCGACCGTGCTCTACGCTGATATGCGCGATTACGCCAGATGGACGCAAAGACTAGCCGCCAACGAACTGGGCGACATAGTGACCCAGTTTTATTCCAGCGTTGGCGACACCGTTCACCTCTTTGGCGCACGTCACATGCAGTTTGTAGGTGATGGCATGCTGTGCGTTTTTGTCGACAGCGCGGACACCCACTCCGTGAATCATGCCTTGCGTGCCACGAAGGCGGCTTGGGGCTTGCAAGACGGTTGCCGTCGGCTCGATGCTTTCGTGAACCAAAAGTTTGGCGACCGCGGTCTTCCTGCCTTCCGACTGAACGTCGCGCTTCACAGTGGCCCAGTCGCATTTACCCGGCTCGATGGCTTATTTGCGACCGCTGCGCAGGCCACCCCGGTTGGTGAACCTGTAAGCACCGTCCTCAAATTTTTTGGCAGCCCCGGCGCTCCCGATTGGAGCGTGGCGGCAACGGTGCAGACCATTAATCTGCTCAGTAACGCGGCACGCACGGGTCGGCGGGCGATGGTGCAGGTTTCTGGCCTTCAGGGCGCGGTAGACGTGGTCGAACTCGTCGGGGTCACAGCCTGATCATGGTGCGGCTGACTTGGAGTATTCGACAGCTTGCCGTCGTGAGCCTGTTGGGATTCGCCGTCGTGCCCGCTGCCATTGTGGGCTGGACGCTGCAGCAAAGCATGATTCAGTCGGTCGAATCGTCGTCTCAAAGGATCATGGGAGACACAGCACAACGCGTGCAACGCGAGGCGATCGGTCAAATCGACTCAGCAAATACTGTGCTGAGCGCATTGATTGCGTTGCAACCTGCATCGGGTCAGCTCGAACGATCACGCAAGATGATTGCCGATCCCCTGTTATTCGAGACCACTGCGCAGTCTCTGGTCAGGATGCATCCGACCATCCCGTTTGTTTTCATGGGCTCAGCCAATGGGGGTTTTACCGGCGTGCAAGCTTTACCCAACAGCAGTCAGGGCTTCAACCGAGTGGGTGTGCAAAAGCCAGGGCAAGATCGGCGCACCTACTACGAAGCGATCGCTCCGGGCGACCGAAGCCGCTTGCTCCCGCCAGAGGCGCAAGTGTTCGATGCACGAAAACGACCGTGGTACCAAGCTGCGACCAAAGCTGGCAAGCGGGCAAGTACGCCGGTGTATGTATCTGCGTCGAGTAAGCAACTCATCATTACCATTGCGCAACCTGTCTTTGATGCCAGTGGCAGCGTGATGGGTGTTTTTGGAGTTGATCTGTTTCTCCGCGAACTGAACGACAGCCTTCGCTTGATCCCGGTCAGCCAACAGGGTGTGGCGTATATTGTGGACGAGATGGGTTTGCTCGTGGCCAGCAGCGGTTCCGATGAGCTCTATCGTTACGATGGCACCACGATTAATCGCATGCACGCGGCAGAAAGCTCAAGCGCAGTGGCTCGCCGCGCTTGGGAAGTGATGAACACTGAGCAAGGCGGCGCATCAGAGGCGCGAATCAATGGCAGCCGATACTTTGGTCGAATTGGTCAAGGTGATGATTCGCTTTTGGTGTCGGTTCAACCGTTTGGCAGCGAATACGGCCTGAAGTTTTCACTTATCGTTGCTGTGCCTGAGATCGATTTTTCTGCGGAGGCAATCGCTGCCCGCAATCAGGCGATCGGGTGGATGGGATTGATCTTGCTTGCTGGTGCGCTCGCAGCAACTTTTCTAGCGTGGCAGATGACCAAGCGCTTTCGAAAGCTCACGCAGGCTGCAGAAACGATGGGGCGCGGCTTGGTTCCGGATGTGCTTGAAGGCGCGCGCGTTATAGAAGTGGGGCATCTATCGCAAGTCCTGCACGACAGTGCGCTGGAGATCGCCGGGCAGCGCCAGGCCTTGCAATCGGCCAACGATCACTTGGAGGATCGCGTTGAGCAGCGCACCCGCGAGTTGGCAGCCTCGCGTGAGGAAGCGTTGCAAGCCGCAAAAGCAAAGGCGGCATTTCTAGCCACCATGAGCCATGAAATTCGCACCCCGCTCAATGGCGTGGTCGGCATGACCACCCTCATGGCTGACACGCCGCTCAATGAAGAGCAACAAGACTACCTGCACACCATGCGCGTATCAAGTGATCAGCTTTTGTCGGTCATCAATGACATCCTTGATTATTCCAAAATTGAGTCTGGCAAACTTGAAATGGAAAGTGAACCCTTGTCGATTCAGGCAACGGTCGAGGAGGCTTGCGACATCAGTGCGGCTCGCGCACGCGAGAAAGGCTTGGAGCTATTGATCGATGTCGGTGAGGAAGTGCCAAGCTGGGTTCGTGGTGACGTCACGCGCTTGCGTCAAGTGATTTTGAACTTCGTCAACAACGCGATCAAGTTCACCGAAAAAGGGCAGATTGTGGTTTCAGCCCATCTGAACCAAGATTTTGACGCGCATCGCGTTATCGACGGAGTGAACGTCACCGGTGCGTTGATTGAATTTCGCGTGATAGACACTGGCATTGGTATACCGGCCCATCGACAGAGCGCACTGTTTCAATCGTTCACTCAAGTGGATGCCTCAACGACTCGCAAGTACGGTGGAACAGGGTTGGGCTTAGCCATTTGCAAGCGACTGGCGACGATGATGGGCGGCGATGTTGGGCTGGAATCTGTGCCGGACCATGGATCAACGTTCTGGTTCACTGCGCGCTTAGATTTCAGTGATCCTCCAAATCAGTCTGAGAGTTCTTTGCTCGAACTTGCGAGTTTGGAGGGCAAGCTCGCGGTGATCGTGGATGACACGCCTGTGAATCTGCGCATCCTCGAAAAGCAGCTCAAGCGCTGGAAGATGAACTCGGTGTCGTTTACCGAACCCGAGGACGCGTTACATTGGTTGGGGGCCCGCGACGCCGACGCGCTGTTAACCGACATGCACATGCCGGGCATGGACGGCCTCATGTTGGCACGAGCTGTTCGCAAGCTAAAACCGAAGCTACCACTTCTGTTGCTCACCTCCGGCGTACTGCCCACAGGTGACGATGCGGCAATGTTTGCCGGGCGATTACTTAAACCCTATCGCCAAGTGCAGCTGTTCAATATCTTAGCGCGCTGCTTGTATGCAACAGAAGTCGACCCCAAAGCCAATGCCCCAGCTGTCAAGGCAACAGCACGAGTCGCCGAGCAAAGCATCTTGGTGGCTGACGACAACCTGGTTAACTTGAAGGTCGCCGTCAGCATGCTGACTAAGCTTGGCTACGACTGGGTGACGGTGATGGACGGTCAGCAAGCCTTAAGTAGCGTGGCAGCCTCATTGCAAGCGGGGGGTAAGCCTTTTGCTGCAGTTCTCATGGATGCGAATATGCCCACAATGGACGGCTACGCTTCCGCAAATGCCATCATTGCCGCGCATGGCAAAGCTGCGCCACCCATTATTGCGTTGACGGCCTCGGTGCTTGAGGAGGATCGGCAGCGTTGTCTAGACGCCGGCATGGTGGGCTTCTTACCCAAGCCGCTTCGAATTGACGAACTCTCCCAAGGCTTGCTGCGGTATGCAAAGAAGCACGACGCGGAATCGCCCACCACCATTAGTTCTGCAGCCATTGGAAGTGCTTTGGCATCGCCTAGCGACAAGAACAAGTCTGAGAATGTCAGAGAAAATGAGGTGGCATTTGCCCTGATGGACTGGACTCGCTTAGGGCAGTTTAAGGAGTTTGACGACGAAGAGCGCAGCATGACCCGCGAAGTGATTGGCCTGTTCGTCCAAGATGCGCCGACGCGACGCGACGATATCTTGGCAAGTCTTGGCACCACCGACGCTGCCTTGCTTTCGCTGCGCGCGCATGCCCTGAAGGGATCCGCCTCGAACATTGGTGCACTCGCCCTCGCGGAGGCTTGCTCTGAGCTTGAGCACGACTGCATGACGCATGGCTGGCCAATCAACGCTGCTCAGCAGATCAACCGCATCAATACACTGACAGATCAAACACTGACCGCGCTCAAAGATTGGAAGCTGTCTTAGTCACGGCAAGGCCTCTAAGGTTAACGGCGCGAGTGCCAATTGACGGTAATGGGGCGTGAAGTCTGGGGCGGTCAGCGCAAGTAGCGCTTGAAAATTCTCGATCACAAAGTACTGGGTTTGAAAGCTATCAATCTTGTAGCTGGCTGCCATACAGCGAAGCAGCTCAACCTGATTGGTCAGAGGCAAGCGCCGTAGCTCAGATGTGCGCACGCTGTGGGCGAGCTCTCCCGCGCTGCTTAAAATACCTGCGCCATAGGCTCTGATGTCGCCAGCCTCACGTAGTAAACCAAACTCAATCGTGTACCAATACAAGCGCGACAAATGCTCGACGGCTGCTTGGCAAGAAGGATCTGCATGCTCGAGGCGATGCGCCTTGAGCGCACCTTGGCCATACGCCTGAATATGATCGGCGTAGGCTTGATCAAACAGCAGCGGCACATGCCCAAAAAGATCATGAAAAATATCGGGCTCGACCACGTAGTCAAGCTCCTGTGGCGTGCGAATCCAATCGGTCACAGGGAACTTGCGGTTGGCCAGTAGCGTGAAAAACGGCACCTCAGGGATCAGCCCTGGCACACCCACAATCTCCCAACCGGTGGCCGGCTTCAAGCTCGCATTGATGTCTTCAAAGCGCGGTATGCCTTGGCCGGCGGCCAGCTGCGGCAGCAACTCGATGAAGCGCTCGGTCGCCAAACCAGGCAGCAATGCCGTTTGCCGCGCGTAGAGCTTGCGCCAAGTGTCATGATCAGCCTTCGAATACGCCGCAAAGTTTTGGTCGCAGATGTAATCGCCTCGCGCCCGCGCGTAATCGCCGCGTGGCGGGCGATCCGCCTGTCCGTAGATGACGGGTTTGACGGCCATCGTTTTACGCCTTCAAAGTACCGCGCTTGATTTGGTCTAACTCCATCGTCTCAAACAAGGCTTTGAAATTGCCTTCGCCAAAGCCTTCGTTGCCTTTGCGCTGAATAAATTCAAAGAAGATGGGGCCGAGCTGGTTTTCACTGAAGATTTGCAGCAGCAACTCGTCTTTGTTGCCATCGACCAAAATGTTGCGGGCCTTCAAGCCCTCGACATCTTCGCCATGCCCGGGAATGCGTTTGGGCAGGAGTTCGTAGTAAGTTTCGCTGGTTTGCAAGAGCTTAACGCCAGCCATTTGCATTGCATCCACCGTGTCGTACAAATTCGTCGATCCCATGGCAATGTGCTGAATACCTTCTCCGCGATAGCGATCCAAATACTCTTGAATTTGCCCGGCCTTTTCGTTGCCTTCTTCGTTGATCGGGATGCGTATCTGGCCGCACGGGCTGGTCATCGCTTTGCTCTTCACACCGGTCGTTTGCCCTTCGATGTCAAAGTAGCGCACTTCGCGGAAGTTGAACAGGCGCTCGTAAAACTCAGCCCATTCGCTCATGCGACCCCGGTGCACGTTGTGCGTCAAATGGTCGATGTACGTCAAGCCATGGCCAACCGGGTTCAGATCAGCAGCGGTGATGCCAGGCAGGGGCTCAAAATCCACGTCGAAGAAACTGATGTTTCCCAAATCGCCGTCTTGCGCACCGTTTTTGCCGCGCCATTTGTCCACAAAATAAATCACGGAGTCGCCAATGCCTTTGATGGCCGGAATGTTGAGCTCACCTGGGCCAGCTGTGCCAGCATAGCTCCAAGCACCCAAGGAAATTGCCCGCTCATGTGCAAACTTGGCATCTTTCACGCGGAACGCAATGGCGCAAATGCTCGGGCCGTGCAAGCGCGCAAAACGCTGTGCGAATGAATCGGGTTCGGAATTGATGATGAAATTGATGCCGCCTTGGCGATACAGCAGCACCGCTTTGCGGCGGTGTTTGGCGACGGGCTTAAATCCCATCCGCTCAAACAAAGCGCCCATGGCTTTGGGATCAGGCGCGGCGTATTCAATGAACTCAAATCCGGCCGTTCCCATTGGGTTGTCCCACGTTGTCATGCTGTGCTCCAAATAATGCATTGAATGTAGCTGCGGCAAGACTCAAACTTCCTGCAATCTCAAGCTCTTTATTGCTATTCTTTGCAGGAATCATGCAAAATATGGATCATGGAAGCACTTGACAAGCTAGATTCAGCCATTTTGCGCATGCTGCAGCTCGACGGGCGCGCCACCTACGACGTCGTGGCAGATTCGGTGGGGCTGTCATCCAGTGCCGTCTTGCGCCGGGTCAAACGCATGGAGGAAGCTGGCATTATTGAGCGCTACGTTGCGCTGGTCAGACCCACGAGTGTTGGCCTAGGCCTTGTGGCGTACATCAATGTGCGCTTAGAAAAGCATACGGAGAGTCACAAGCGCAACCCGATGGATCTGTTTCGCAGCGCGGTGCAAGTCTGGCCTGAAGTGGTCGAATGTTCGGCGCTGACCGGCGAGATGGACTACCTCCTGCGGGTCGTCGTGAAGGACATGGCCGCTTACTCTCGCTTTGTGATGGACACCCTCCTTAAACATCCCAGCGTGCAAGATTGCAAGACCAGCTTCATGCTCGACAGCGTGAAGTCGACAACGGCCTTGCCTGTCTGATTCGCTGAATTTTTAGGCTAGTTTGCGCATTAATCTATATCCTGTATGCGCAACATGCTATATTATTCATAGCAATATCAGGTTTAGACCATAGCCTCTAAACTAGACAGGCGGGCCTTCTTTTTTAAGGGTTTACCCTTAAATTATCTTTATGATCCGAAACCAAACCATGACGCAGACTAGGCAGCTGATTCAAGCAACGCTGGAAGTACCCGGTGAGTTCTGGCGTGGCCAAGACCACGTCGGAGAGAACAAGCTTGAACCCGAAGTCGGCACCAATCCACAGGCCTACCCAGAAAGCGATGAGATCGGACTCAAGGTTAGCAGCGACGCAGATGCAGACAAGCTCAGTAGCGACCACGGCTTGGTGCCGATTCGCGCCCTGAGCAGCCGTCATCGGCGCAGAATCACGGCACATTTGCTCGATTTACCCGAGCATGACCGATATCTCCGTTTTGGCTACGCTGCAACCGATGAACAGGTGCACAAGTATGTCGATGGCCTCAATTTCAAACGCGATGAAATCTATGGCATTTTCAATCGACGCCTGCAGCTGATTGCTTTGGCGCATCTGGCCTTGGCGAGCGACCCCAAAAACGCCAATTGCGCAGAATTTGGCGTCTCAGTGATTCCTGACGCGCGCGGCAAGGGCTTGGGCACGCGACTCTTTGAACGAGCGATCCTGCACGCTCGGGCCGAGCATGTAGACATGCTTTTCGTTCATGTCCTGAGTCAAAACACGGCCATGCTCAAAATTGCGCGCAAAGCAGGGGCAGTTGTGGAAAGCTTCGGCGGTGAAGTAGAGGCTCACATTCGTCTGCCCAGCCAAGATTTTGGCGACCGCATGGAAACTGCGGTACGCGATGCGGTAGAAGATGGCCTCGGGGAGGTTGATTTCCGGCTCAAGCTGAGCGCACTGCAGTTTTGGGAGTTCCTCGCGTCGGTACAAAATATCCGCCAAGGCAGCCGCGATGCCCAGCAAAACAGTTCCCCGTAATCCGAGTGGGTAGGCGCGCCGGTTTTTCCGCTATCCTAGCGGTCTGTTGAACTCTTAAAGCCTTTTGTGTCTGACTCCCCCTCTGTTGCCCGAAACGCCGCGCGCGCTGCTGGCAACACCCAACCTAGCGACGTGCCATCTGGTGGCGGCCACAAGAACGAAGACCGCCGCGGCATCCTTCAAAAAATCGCTGAATTCATCCATCCTGGCCCCGACAGCAAAGAAGAACTGATGGAGACCTTGGCCGAAGCCGAGGACAATCAGATTATTGGCGCGGAAAGCCGCGCCATGCTAGAGGGCGTACTTCGCATCACAGACATGACGGCCGGCGACGTGATGGTGGCGGCGCCGCGCATGGATTTGATCAATATTGATGCGCCCTTTGACGAGTTGCTGCATGTCGTGATTGAAACCTCGCACTCGCGCTTTCCTGTCTACGAGAAAGACCGGGAAAACATCATTGGCATCTTGATGGCCAAGGATTTACTGAAGCTGCAACGTGCCCCTGAGCTTCATTTGAAAGCCCTGCTGCGCCCTGCTGTTTTCGTGCCCGAGAGCAAAAAACTCAATGATTTGCTGCGGGAATTCAAAGGCAACCGAAATCACCTCGCCATTGTGATCGATGAGTTTGGTCGCACGGCAGGTTTGATTACCATTGAAGACGTATTAGAAGAGATCGTGGGTGAGATCGAAGACGAGTTTGACGACCACGCCACCGAAGGTGATATCTATGCTTTGGCAGACAAAACGTGGCGCGTCAGCGGCGACACGCCGATTGAGCGCGTGGAAGAGAGTTTTCGCGTAGCTCTCAAGACACGCGATGGCGACGAGGCCAACGAAGAGTTCGACACCATTGGTGGCCTGATTGCGCATGAAATCGGTCATGTTCCCAAGCGTGGTGAGCGCTGTGTACTGGCGGGATTGCAATTTGTTGTGCTTCATACCAAGGGGGGTGCGGTCAAGTGGTTTAAGGTGTCGCCCGCAACAGCTTCTTAGAAAGCGTAGCTCCGCTCGGAGTTTTCACGCTATAATTCGAGGCTCAGCTAATTTGCTGGCGGAGCAGGGCAACCCCCCGGTTGTTCATCCCTTACGGGGGTATAGCTCAGCTGGGAGAGCGCTTGCATGGCATGCAAGAGGTCATCGGTTCGATCCCGTTTACCTCCACCATCAAATTTGCTGTTGAGAGAAATTAAGGTCGCAGTGAAGTTAAAAGTTTACTGTTGCCCTAGAGCCTGACCCTATCGTCTAGAGGCCTAGGACATCACCCTTTCACGGTGAGTACCGGGGTTCGAATCCCCGTAGGGTCGCCAGTTTAGGTCTGGGTTGTGATGCGAAAGCAAAGCAATTCATCTACCGGGAGCGGTAGTTCAGTTGGTTAGAATACCGGCCTGTCACGCCGGGGGTCGCGGGTTCGAGTCCCGTCCGCTCCGCCATATATGGTTAAAAAAGCCACCCTCGGGTGGCTTTTTGTTTGGGTCATCGTATTGCCACCGGAAGAAATAGAGAGGGCTATTCACTCTTTCACAGGTGTTTCCCGGATTGCCCTTCCTCGATAGGGAAGCTAGCATCAATCTTTTTTGACCACTATAAGGATTGCGCATGGCCTCCAAACTTATTCTCGACTACGTCTACGATCACGAAACCAAACGAGCCAACGACATCATGTTGACGCAGCCCTTTGGTGGCGACAAGGTGGTGGATTACACGTGGGCGCAAGCGATGGATCAAGCACGTCGCATGGCCACGCACCTCAAAGCCCAAGGCTTGGAGCCCGGCGCGAGGATCGCGATTTTGTCAAAGAACACGGCTCATTTCATGATGGCCGAGCTCGCCATTTGGATGGCCGGTTACACCACCGTGGCAATCTTCCCCACCGAAGGCCCAGGCACGATTCAGTACGTGCTCAACCACAGCGGTGCCAGTTTGCTCTTCGTCGGCAAGCTTGACAGCTGGGACCAGCAAAAAACTGGCATCCCGGAAAGCATGCCCTGCATTGCTCTGCCGCTGGCGCCAAAAACGTCTTACGAGACTTGGGATGCCATCATCGCCAAGACCCAACCCATCGTCGGCAAACCCGCCCGCGCCGGCAGCGACCTCATGTTCATCATGTACACGTCGGGCTCAACAGGAACACCCAAAGGTGTGATGCACAGCTTTGAACGCGGCACGCGCGCCAGCGAAGGCATCGTGGCCTATCAAGACAAAGAGCTAGGCGCTGGTTTCGAATACCGGGTGTTGTCGTATCTGCCGCTGGCGCATATCTTTGAGCGTGCCTGGGTGGAGTGTGCGGGCTTGGTGATGGGCCGAGGTCGCATCTACTTTGCAGAGTCGCTCGATACTTTCGTGCAGGATTTGCAACGTGCCCGCCCAACCGTGTTTATTTCCGTGCCGCGCTTGTGGCTGAAGTTCCAACAAGGCGTTTTGGCCAAGATGCCTCAAAAGAAGCTCGATCGCTTGCTGGGCATCCCAATTATCGGCGGCATCGTGAAGAAGAAAGTGCGTCAAAAATTGGGGCTCAACGATGTCAAGATGGCTGGCTCTGGATCAGCGCCTATCCCTCCATCGTTACTCGCTTGGTATCGCCGCCTCGACCTGCATTTGGTTGAGGGTTACGGAATGACCGAAGACTTTGCCTTCTCGCACACCACAACGAAAACGAAGGCTTTACCGGGCTATGTGGGTATCACCTTTCCCGGCGTCGAGCGGCGTTTGGGCGAAGATGGCGAGGTTCAGATTAAATCTGCCGGCACGTTGGTCGGTTACTACAAGCAACCCGAACTCGACGCCGAGGCCTTTACCGCCGATGGGTTCTTCAAAACGGGTGATCTCGGAGAAGCTAGCCCCGATGGTCAACTCAAGTTGACGGGCCGCAAGAAGGAATTGTTCAAGACGGGTAAAGGCAAGTATGTCGCTCCCGCCCCCATCGAGAACATGATCAACGAAAGCACCATGGTTGACCTATCCATGGTGTCTGGCGTGGGCCAAGCTGCCGCATATGCCATCGTCGTGCCATCTGAAGTGATTCGTCCTCAACTGAAGGATCCAGCCGTGCGCGCCAGCTTTGAGGCTGAAATGAAATCCGTGCTGCAGCGCGTCAACGCTAAGGTGGCAGACTATGAGCAACTTCGCATGATCGTTGTTGCCAAGGAGCCTTGGAGCATTGAGAATGGTCAGCTCACACCGACCATGAAAATCAAACGCAACAAGATCGAAGCGGCGGTCGAAGGCAACGTCGATCAATGGTTTGGGACGAAGGGTCCGGTGATCTGGGCGTAAAGCTGCTGGTTGATCGATCCAGCGATCTACAAGTCCTGTCAGCTTAGCGGCTGCCAGGACTTTTTGCTATGTATTTAGAAGCGGCTCGCGCATACTCCATAATGGTTTGGTACCTAAATCAATCAGAAATGGGTTAACCGTCGTCCTTTTCACCAAGCTCGTACAGCGTTTCTCGCCCCATCCGATCCACCACCAACTCTGCCGTCCAAGGCAGCATGAGCGAGCCGCAGCGGCTGTCTCGGTACAAGCGCTCCAGCGGCAAATGCTTCATCATGCTCTGGCCGCCGCAGGTGCGAATGGCCAAGCGGGCGATGTCGTTGGCGCCTTCCATCACGCTGTAATGCGCGGCATACAGGCGCAGCTTCTCGTCTTTGCTCGGGTTGGGTTTAGCCTCTGTAATCGCTCGCAGAAAAATGCTGCGCATGTTCTCTAACTGGATGCGCATCTGCGCCACCGCGATTTGCTTGGTGGGATATTGACGCCGCTTCACGGGCGGCTCTCCCTCGACTTCACCACGCAAGTATTTCACCGTGAAATCATAGGCGGCATTCGCAATGCCCAGATAGGTGGGCGCAAGCGTGAAGAACATCGCGGGCCAGGTTTGTGCGGCTTTGAAATAAACGCCGCGTGGCATGAGTTGTTCGTCGTCAGGTACAAAGACGTCTTTGAAAGTGAGGTTGCGGCTCACTGTGCCGCGCATACCCATCGGATTCCAGTCGCCGCTGATCGTTAATCCCTCGCTTGTGGCAGGTACGGCGATGTACAGCGTGTCACGTGGATCGGGGCTCTTACCTTCGATGTCTTCGGTGCACAGGATGCCGTAAAAGTTGGCGGCACCAGAAAGCGATGCCCAGATTTTTCGACCATTGATCACCCACCCGCTCACCCCTCCCTGCAAACTCTTGCGAGCGGACGTGCCAAACGGTGCTCGGCCTGCGGCAGCGGCTGTGCCTTCTGAGAAAGGCTGTGCGTAGAGCGCACCCTGCTCGACGATGCGCTTGAAATGCAGCGGGCGGCGGGCGTGATGCTCGGCTTGCTGATCCGCCGTCATGGCAATACCATCCGAGAGAACACCCGTCCACATAGTGGAGCAAATATGCATGTTCAAAGTGAGTGCTGTAGCGCCGCAGTAGCGGCCAATCTCTGCGCCAAGCATCATGTAGGTGGCGTAGTCAGCCCCCAAGCCACCATGCGAAGCTGGCACGCACATGCGCAGGATTCCAGCTTGGCGCAGATCGTCGTAATTGGCGAGCGGGAAAGTGGCGGTTTCGTCCCAGTGCGGAGCGCGGGGTGCAAAGAGCTCTTGGCCGAGTTGTCGTGCCGTGGTTAGCAGCTCTCGTTGTTGGGCTGTGAAAGCCGTATCGCCAACCGCAGGGGTGAAGTTCAGAGTGCTCATATTGGCATGTTAGCGGGAAACATGGCGTTTGCAGATACTATGAAATCTATAGCGCTCTGCACAGATTTTGTGTGTGTCACCCATGGTTTCCGCTTCGAATCGCATGCTTTTGAGCGGCTGGCGCTCTTATGACCTGTGGCAGCTGCAGGCGGGTGAAAACTGTAAAAGCAGCCAGCAGATCGCTATAAATAAAATAGCAGTTCACGCAATCACTACGTGGGAAAAATACCTAAATCGCTCTAAAAATGCGGAGAAATCAGATTCGATTCTCTTCCACCGCATGACAAGCAATGCGAATGCCTTTGAGTTCAATCAGATTGGGCCGCTCCGATTTGCAGCGGTCGTTCACATGTGGGCAGCGCGGATGAAATGCGCAACCTGTCGGCGGGTTCAAAGGGTTGGGCACCTCTCCTTGCACCGGCGTGCGCGCTTTGCCGGTATCGTGCATTTTCGGAATCGCATCCAGCAGCATGCGGGTGTATGGGTGCTTGGGATTGGCAAACAACTCAGCCTTGTCTGACAGCTCGACCAATCTCCCCAGATACATCACACCCACCTGATCGCTCACGTGGCGCACCACAGCGAGGTTGTGGCTAATAAAGAGGTACGTCAGGCCCTGCTTCTTCTGCAGGTCTTTCATGATGTTGAGCACCTGCGCCTGCACGCTCACATCCAAAGCGCTGGTGGGCTCATCACACACGAGGAACTCAGGCTGGGTAGCCAAGGCGCGCGCAATTGAGATGCGCTGGCGTTGACCACCTGAGAACTGGTGGGGATACTTCACCATGTCGAGCGCGGATAACCCGACCGATATGAGCAACTCACCCACACGTTCTTTAAGCTTGTCCTCATCCTCAATGATTTTGTGCTCTTTGAGGGGTTCACCCACGATGTCGCCAATTGTCCAACGCGGATTTAGGCTGGCATAGGGGTCCTGGAAAATCATTTGGATCCGCTCACGCAGCTTACGGCCACCCGAACCTTTGTAGGTTTCAATGGCATCCATGCCATCGAACTGAAAGTTGCCGCGGGAAGGCGTGTACAGACCCACCATCAATCGAGCCACCGTGCTTTTGCCGCAACCTGATTCGCCTACTAAGGCGAGCGTCTTGCCCTTCTCAATCTCAAAGCTCACGCCATCGACGGCCTTTAAGTAGAGCTTAGGTTTTCCTTCGACCAAGCGATTAAGCAAGGGCGGCGACACATCAAAACTCATCGCTAAATCGTCAACTTTGACAAGCACTTTATTCCTCGCTTCGCTCATGCTGCACCTCCAGCATGCAACCAGCAAGCAGCACGTGTTGCGCCGGCTTGCATCAAGTCTGGGCGATCCACCTTGCATCGGTCGAAAGTCTTGGTGCAGCGCGGGTTAAAGGCGCAGCCTTGCGGGATGGCATTCAAGCGCGGCATCGCACCGTCGATCTGCGCCAGATGCTCTCGATCGACACTCATGTCTGGAATTGAGGCCATAAGGCCGGCAGTGTAGGGGTGCGCGGGGCGGTTGATCACTTCATGCACAGGCCCGATCTCCGCCACTCGACCCGCATAGAGCACGGCCACGCGATCACAGGTCTCAGCGATCACGCCCATGTCGTGCGTGATCAGCATCACGGCGGCGCCGCGTTCTTTGCAGAGGTTTTTCAGCAAGCCGATGATCTGGGCTTGGATCGAGACATCCAATGCTGTAGTGGGCTCATCGGCCACGATCAGCTTGGGCTCAGCGGCGAGCGCGAGTGCGATCACCACGCGCTGGCGCATACCACCGGAGAATTGGTGGGGGTAGTGCTCAATGCGTTCTTCCGCAGCAGGAATTCCCGTCGACTTAAGCAAATCAATCGCGCGACGACGTGCCTCGGCAAGATCCACGGGCAGATGCGCCTGAATGGTTTCTATGAGTTGGCGACCCACCGAATACAGCGGATTGAGCGAGGTCAATGGGTCCTGAAAGATCGCGCCGATCTTACGACCCCGGATATGGCGCATTTCATCGTGATTCAAATGATCAATGCGCTGGCCTTCGAGCAAGATTTGCCCGCTGGCAATGCGTCCCGGGGGTTCGAGCAAGCCGATGATGGATGCTCCCGTGAGGGACTTACCCGCGCCGGATTCGCCGACCACACCCAAGATTTCACCAGGCGCGATATCGAAAGAAATGTCGTCAAGTGCGCGTAATGTGCCGCGACGGCTAGGAAACTCAACAACAAGGTTTTTAACCTGTAAAAGACTCATGTTTTGCCTCTCTCAACGCAAGCGTGGATTTAAGGCATCACGCAACCAGTCGCCCAGTAGGTTCACCGAAAGCGCAATCAAGATCAGCATCAAGCCTGGCCAAACGGTGATCCACCATTCGCCGGAAAAAAGATAATCGTTGCCAACGCGAATTAAAGTGCCAAGCGATGGCGAGGTGGGCGGCACACCAACACCAAGGAAGCTCAGCGTGGCTTCAGTAATGATCGCGGTGGCGACGTGGATGGTCGCCAGCACCATGACCGGGCCGAGCACGTTCGGCAGCACATGGCGCAACATGATGCGGTGGTTGGCTACGCCAGTAACACGTGCTGCCTGCACGTACTCCTTGTTTCGCTCCACCAGCGTCGAGCCACGCACCGTTCTGGCGTATTGCACCCAGCCAGTAAGTGTGATGGAGACAATCAAGACGCCGAAAGCGACGCCAGTGTGGGCATTAGGAAACATGGCGCGTCCAACGCCAGCCATCAATAAAGCAACCAAGATCGGTGGAAACGACAGCATCACGTCACAGATACGCATCAACAGCGTATCAATCCAACCTCCAAGATACCCCGCCAGCAAACCCAAGCTAACACCAATGACAAGAGACAAAATCACCGATACCGCGCCCACCACTAAGGAAATGCGCGCGCCGTACATCAACGCAGACAAAATGTCGCGGCCTTGATCGTCGGTACCAAGGAAGAACTTGGACTTACCGCCTTCAATCCATGCTGGCGGCAAGCGGGCATCTGACAGCTCCAGCGTCATCAGGTCAAACGGGTTATGCGGGGCAACGTAGCCTGCGAATGCAGCGCAAAAAATGCAGATGAATGCGACGGTTGCCGCCCCGATCGCTACCGGTGAAGTTTTGAAGCTGTGCCCAACATCGCTGTCAAGCCATCGAGAAAGCAAACCCATTGAAGTCCTGTATTTTTGTTATCGAAGAAACTTGTCAAATCGTCGAGTCGGATCAACCGCCCCAGCAAAGTTGACTTACTTCACACTCATCCACTTGAAAGGCATGAAGTTGTCTGCCAACTGCACGAGACTGACCTTCTTGCTCACACCCCAAGCCAAAGCTTGCTGATGCAGAGGCAGATGGCCAATGTCATCACCATGCAACTTAAAGGCTTCGGCGATCATGGCTTGGCGCTTGGCCTTGTCAGTCTCAGATTGAATTTTTAAGATCAACTCATCGACTTTAAGGTTGCAATAGGAACCCAAATTGAACTGACCAGAGCCTTTGTCGTCGACGCAGCGCATCAAACCATTGAGGGCGTTATGGGAGTCGTAGGTGCCCGGTGTCCATCCCAGCAAATAGAAGCTGGTATCGCGACGCAAGATTTTAGGGAAGTAAGTGCCTTTACCTTCAGCCTGAAGATTGATCTTCACACCGATGCGCGACAGGTTGGCTGCCACCGCTTGGCAAATCTCACCGTCGTTGACGTATCGATCATTGGGGCAATTCATCGTGACTTCAAAGCCGTTCGGGTACCCGGCATCAGTCATCAGCTTCTTTGCAGCTTCTGTGTCAAACGGCAAGCGCTTGTTCATGTTTGCATCGAATCCGTTGATGCCAGGACCGACCATCAACGCGGTGGGGTTGGCTGCACCGCGCATCACGGTGCGCTTGATACTTTCAATATCAATCGCCTGATAAAACGCTTGGCGAACTCGCTTGTCTTTAAAAGGATTCTTACCTTTCACGCTGGAATACAGTAGCTCGTCACGCTTTTGATCCATACCCAAAAAGATCGTACGCAACTCAGGGCCTTGCATTGCTTTCGCGTTCGCGCTGCTGTTCAGGCGGGCGACGTCTTGCACCGGCACCGGTTCCATCACGTCAATCTCACCAGACATCAAGGCGGCGATGCGGGTGGCATCGTTAGTAATCGGTGTGTAGATCACTTCGGTGACGTTCCCGTCAATCTTGCCCCAGTAGTTGCCGTTGCGCGCGAACGTCGTTTTGATACTAGGCTGGCGCTCACGCACACGGAAAGGGCCGGTGCCATTGGCTCGGAAAGATGCGGCATTCTCGACGCCCTTGCGCCGATCGACAGGCTTCGTCGCTTGGTTGTCTTCACTCCATTTCTTGCTCATGACGTACACGAGGGAGATCACCTCTGGCAAGATGGGAAATGGTGCTTTAGTGACGAATTCAATGGTGAAGTTGTCAACTTTGCGGATTTCAGCAATGTCATTGGTATAGCTCTTCATGTCAGAGCCATCTCCACCGGAGCGTTGGAACGAGAAGATGACGTCATCAGCGGTGAACGGCGTGCCATCATGGAATGTCACACCCTTACGCAATTCGAAGCGCCAAACCGTGGGTGAGGTCTGCTTCCAAGACGTCGCCAGGGCGGGCGCCAAGCTCAAATCCTTGTTGCGACCGGTCAGGCCTTCATAAACGTTCCCGGTAACGCTCAACTGTAGTGATTCGTTGAGCGAATGTGGATCCAAGGACAACGCATCGCCTTGATTGCCGATGCGAATGGTTGTCGCACTCGCTACAGAAATAATAGCGGTTGACGCAATAATTGCAACGGTCAAAGCCGATTTCTTTAATGAAAACATCTCTCATTCTCCTTCAAACGATACACATCAAGCGCTGCATGGCAACGCTTGCTCCACCAAACTTGCAAGAAACGCGCTGCCTAGCGGCAACACCTCATCATTGAAATCGTAACGGCTGTTGTGCAAGGGCTGGCAGCCTTCCTGCTGTTGGCCGAGACGCACGTAGGCCCCCGGGCGCGCCTGCAGCATGAACGAAAAATCTTCACCACCCATGCTCGGTACCATGTCACGCAGAACGCGTGAATCACCCACCAAGCTTGTCGCCACATCTGCTGCAAAGCCAGCTTCGCGCACGGTGTTGACCGTTGCAGGATATACCCGCTCATAGTTCACAGATGCCGATGCACCAAATCCTGCCGCAATTGATTGACACAAGTGCGTCAAGCGGTGCTCAATGCGATCTTGTACAGCGGGCTGATAGCTGCGGACCGTGCCAACCAGCGTCACGCTTCCGGGAATCACACTCATGGCGCCTGGATGGCCGCCCTGCATGGAGCAAATACTCACGACGCCCTCTTCAAATGCAGAGAGATTCCTCGCCACGATGCTTTGTACAGCGGTAATGATGTGCGCAGCGATCAAAACTGGATCCACGCACTGGTGGGGTCTTGCACCGTGACCGCCTTCGCCGTGCACAATAATTTCGAAGCGGTCCACAGCTGCCTGCATGGGCCCGGGCGTCACGCCAAACATGCCAACCGGCAGTTCTGGCGAGTTATGAAGGGCGTAAACCTGCTCGCAATTGAAACGATCAAACAAGCCATCCTCAATCATGGCCCGCGCGCCCGCGTAACCCTCTTCACCGGGCTGAAAAATCAACACAGCGGTCCCCGCAAACTGCCGGGTTTCAGCGAGATAGCGCGCAGCCCCAGTCAACATCGTGGTGTGGCCATCATGACCGCAACCGTGCATCAATCCGGTTTTGGTGGACTTCCACAAAAATTCGTTGTGCTCCGCCAGAGGTAGCGCATCCATGTCAGCGCGCAGGCCGATCATCCGGGTGCTTTTTTGCTTGCCATGGATCAGCCCGACGACGCCCGTCTTTCCGATGCCTGTGTGAATCTCATCCACGCCACACAGCTTCAAGGCTTGTGCGACGCGGCTGGCCGTATAAACCTCTTCAAAACCAAGCTCCGGATGGGCATGCAAGTCTCTGCGAAAAGCCGTGAGCTCAGGGTGAAACTCGCGGATGCGCGCAAAAGCACTGCCGTTGGCTTTGAGCTGCGGTGCAAGCATCGTTCAATGACCTTTGCCGCCGACGCGTAAACGCGGATCGACGGCGAAGTAAAGCAAGTCAACGATCAGATTGATGACCACAAAGATAAGCGCAATCATGCAAAGATAGGCCGCCATCACGGGAATATCTGCAAACGTCACAGCCTGAATAAAGAGTAGACCCATACCAGGCCACTGAAACACCGTCTCCGTGATGATCGCAAAAGCGATCAAGCCACCGAGTTGCAGCCCAGTAATGGTCATCACCGGAACCAAGGTGTTCTTCAGGGCATGCCCAAAGTGGATCGCGCGATTGCTCAGGCCGCGGGCGCGGGCAAACTTGATGTAATCCGTGCGCAGCACTTCTAGCATTTCTGCGCGCACCAAGCGCATGATCAAGGTCAGTTGGAAGATCGCAAGCGTAATAGCCGGCAGAACGATGTGGTGCCAACCCTTAGCGGTTAGCAGGCCACTGCTCCACCAGCCAATTTGAACAACGTCACCGCGTCCAAAACTGGGAAACCAACCCAACCAGACCGCAAAAATCAAGATCAACGCAATGCCAATCAAAAACGTCGGAAGAGACACGCCGAGCAGCGAGATTGTCATGAACACCTGGCTGAAGAATGAACCGCGGCGCAGTGCCGCATACACCCCCATCGGAATCCCCAAGATCAATGCGATGCCGGCAGCCACCATCGCCAACTCGAAGGTTGCCGGGAAACGCTCAGCGAGCAAGCGCGACACTTTGGAGCCTTGGCGCAGACTCAAGCCAAACTCGCCCTGCACGGCATTACCCAAGAAGCTGACAAACTGCACGACAAAGGACTTATCCAGCCCCAAATCGCCACGCAACTCACGAATTTGCTCCGCCGTGGCGTCTTGCCCTAAAAGAAAGACCACGGGATCGCCCACATACTGAAAAAGCATGAAGGCAATGAAAGCCACAGTGACCATGACGATCATGGCTTGGATAAGACGTTGGAGAATAAATGCAAGCATTGATGTTCTTCTGCGAAGGCGTTGATCCTAGCAGAGCAAGAAGCGCGCCGATACCGGGTTTACGGCAATTAGTCGTCTAAACGACCAATTGCACCTACGAGCGAACAGCCAGACTGATCAATCGTTTCTCACGCCAGATTCCACATGCCCAGCAGGCACATGGTCGGCAGCGGATTGCACGTGACCCGTTTGATCGTCAAAAAAGAAGTCTGGCTCGAATTCGCGCAGGAATTCACCTTTTTCTAGGCCGCCGAGGAACATCGCTTCATCCACCGTGATGTTCCAAGCCATCAATGTTCGGATCGCTCGCTCATGGGCGGGGGCGCTTCGAGCCGTCACTAAAGCGGTGCGAATACGGATGTGGGCTGTACCTTCGCTTTGCAGGCGATGCAAAGCTTCGAGCAAGGGCTTGAAAGGGCCTGGCGGCAAAGGCTGCTCAGCTTTTTTCACTTCATGCTTGATAAATGATGGCAATCCGCCTTTGGCAAACACCCGCTCGGCCTCATCGGAGAACAGCACAGCATCGCCGTCAAACGCAATGCGCACTTCATGCGGATGCAATTGACTGGCTTTGACGGAGCGTGTGGCGACCGTGGCTGCGGGAAAGCCATTGCCCAGCGCCGAGCGCACATCCTCACTCTTAGCGGAAAGAAACAAATTGGCCTTCAAGGGTCTCAAATAGCGCCATGGTGGCTCGCCACGCGTAAAGGTGCAGCGCACGATCTGCAGCTTGTAATGCTCCGCACTTTTCATCACGCGCAGACCGCTTACGGGATCGTTGCGCGAAAGAATGACCACTTCCACTCTGTGCTCACCTTCGCTGTTGAAAGCGAGCAGTTTCTTCACCAATGAAAACGCGACGCCAGGCTTAGCAGGCTGGTCAAGGCGCGCCATCTGCATCGCCATATAGGCTTTGTCATCCGCCTGTTCAAACACGCTGTTTTCTTCTTCTAAATCAAATAGGGCGCGGGACGAAATCGCCACCACGAGTTTGCCTTGAAGTGAAGAAACCATGGCTTTTTACGACTTATTTCACTAATTGGTTGA
Source organism: Variovorax sp. (assembly GCA_031429925.1). GTDB lineage: Bacteria > Pseudomonadota > Gammaproteobacteria > Burkholderiales > Burkholderiaceae_C > JANMDU01. The sequence continues at coordinate 15,453 of JANPAK010000234.1, read as the reverse complement.
GCTGAATAATCGGCATCAGTACAGCCAATACGATCAGCAAAACCACAACACCCATCGCAACGATCAACAGTGGCTCAAGCACCGTCGCCAAAGCAATAGAGCGACGTTGAACCTCGCCCGACAGTTGCTTGGCGGCGCGCTGCAACATGGCCGGAAGTTGCCCCGTCTGCTCACCCAATCGGGCAAACATGGTGATCAAACCGGGAAAGTTCTTCTTTTGCGCCATTGCGCTGGCTAGTGGTGCACCCTCGCGCACCAGAACGAGGGCGTCCATCGCCTCAGCACGCATAGCTCGGTTATTCAGCGTTTCGGCGGCGGCCTGCAAAGCCTTGAGGATGGGTACCCCGGCACCAGCGAGCATGCCCAGAGTGGATGCGAAGCGGGCGGCATTAAAGCCTTTGGCCAGCTTACCCACCACAGGCAACCGCAACCAAGCGGCATCCATCTCGATGCGGATCGACTCGATTCGCCTCATGTAGGCCACACAAAACGCTCCTAAAATAAGAGCGACTAGCATCCATACACCCCACCCGCGCACGAAACTGGAGACGCCGAGCATGATCTGAGTGAGCAAGGGCAACGCTCGCTTGCTGCCGGCAAACACCCCCGCCACCTGAGGCACCACGTAGGTCACCAAAAAGATGACGATCACAACCGCCACCAAGGTCACGATCGCCGGATACAGCGACGCCCCGATCAACTTGGCTTTGAGCTCTTGACTCTCCTCTAAATCATCCGCCAATTCTTCGAGTACGGTATCCAGATGCCCGGAAGCCTCGCCGGCGCTAACCACCGCGCGGTAAACCTCATTGAATTCTCGAGGGTGCTGACTGAGGGCTTTCGCAAAACTTGAGCCAGCATTGACCTCCGCCCGCAGCGCAGCAATGATGTTGCGTTGCTTGTCGTCGTCTGCTTCTTCAGCCAGCGCGGTCAGCGCTCTCTCTAAGGGCAAACCTGCGGACAGTAAGCCCGAGATTTGTCGCGTCCAGACTGCCAAAAGCGTGCTGCTGAAGACCCGACCACCCCAAAGGTTGACCTGCAGCATCGAACTGGCTTGCCCCGATGTGCCTGCGCTTTGGCCCATCACCGCCTCAAGTTCGAGCGGCACCAAAGCTTGTGCACGCAACAACGCTCGCGCGGCACGCGCCGTGTCGGCCTCAATGACGCCTTTGCGGGTCTCACCTTGCGCGTCGAGCGCTTCAAATTGGTAGGCAGGCATGGCGTCAGCTAGTCGCGGGTCACGCGCACAACTTCCTCTAAACTGGAGACGCCCTGCGCCACTAAGCGATCGCCGTCCTCACGCATCAACTTCATACCACCAGCCAACGCTGCCTGACGGATTTCGCTCTCTGCGGCGCGACGATGGATGAGTGCGCGAATATCGTCATTCACCTGCAAGAGCTCAAAAATGCCTGTGCGCCCACTGTAGCCGCTTGATGGGTCACGAGGCACTTGCAATTTACGTACGAGGCGTTGCGCAAGCACGCCCAACAAGGACGAGCTTAGAAGAAAAGGCTCCACCCCCATATCGGTGAGACGGGTGACCGCACTGCTGGCATCGTTCGTATGCAAGGTCGCAAGAACCAGATGGCCGGTCAAGGAAGCTTGTATCGCAATCTGTGCAGTTTCATAATCGCGAATTTCGCCAATCATGATCACATCCGGATCTTGACGCAAGATGGCTCGCAACGCTTTGGCAAAACTGAGATCAATCTTGGGATTGACTTGCGTTTGCCCGATGCCTGTTAACTCATATTCGATGGGATCCTCCACAGTCATGATGTTGGTGCTGCCTGCATCGAGCTTGCCCAGCGCCGCATAAAGCGTGGTGGTCTTTCCAGAGCCCGTCGGGCCCGTGACAAGAATGATGCCGTGCGGCTGCGTCACCAACGCCTCAAAGCTCTTCAAGATGTCGCCCTGCATCCCCACGGCTTCCAGCGTGAGCTTGTTTGCAGTTTTGTCTAACAGCCGCAGGACCGCGCGCTCCCCATGCGCGGATGGCAAAGTAGAGACACGCACATCCATCGCGCGCTTACCAATGCGCAGCGATATGCGTCCATCCTGCGGGAGACGCTTCTCTGCAATGTCGAGCTCCGCCATGATCTTTAGACGTGAGATCAGCGCAGCATGTAGCGCGCGGTTGGGTTGCACCACTTCCTTCAAGGTGCCATCCACACGAAAACGTACGCTCGATGTGCGCTCATAGGGTTCAATGTGGATGTCACTGGCACCATCGCGTGCGGCTTGCGTCAGTAAGGCATTGAGCATACGAATGATCGGCGCGTCACCCGCACTCTCAAGCAAATCCTCGACTGCTGGCAGCTCTTGCATGATGCGCGACAGATCAGCATCGCTTTGCACTTCACTTACCACCGCAGCCGCGTTCGACTCGCCTTGCGCGTAGGCCGCACTGATACGCTGCACCAGTTGCTCAGTCGCTATCTTTTCAATAGCATATTGCGCACTATTCATGGGCACAAACTGGCGATTCCTTATGATCTCCGACAGCGCTGACCGGCGTGTCGCGTCGCTCATCCAGAGGGTTAAGATGCCACCACTGTCCTCTAAGAGCACTTGGTTGCTGCGGGCAAAGGCATACGGCAATGAATAACTAGCCATATGTTTCCTCAGGGCTTGGCAGCAGGAGGCTTAACACCGGTAGGCGGCGCATTCAGTGGCGGCGGCGTTGTGCCACGGACACCGGCCGGCATCTGTGGTGCGAGCACGGGCGCCTCGTTGATGCCGAGCATTTGGCTCGGCTGTGGTTGTACGTCCTTCTGGCCAGCGCGCATCAGCTCATATCGATCCATCGACAGACTTTCCGTTTGCTGTGGGTCGCGCACCACCAATGGTCGCAGAAACACCATCAAATTGCTTTTCTTACGGCTACGGGTCTCACTCTTGAAGAGATTGCCAAACAAAGGCACATCCCCCAAACCCGGAACCTTGTCTTGATTTCCCGAAAACTCATCCGAGAGCAAGCCACCCAACACAATAATGCCCCCATCTTCAACCACAACATTAGATTCGATCGATCGCTTATTGGTGATCAAACCGCTGGGGGAATTGACCGAGCTGGCCTGTACGCTAGAGACTTCTTGAAAAATCTGCAGACGTACCGTGCCATTCTCACTGATTTGCGGCTTCACACGCAAGGTTAAACCTACATCTTTGCGTTCAATTGTTTGAAACGGATTGACCGAACTACCGCCACCACTTGAGCCGGAGTTGGTGAACTGACCCGTCACGAACGGTACGTTTTGGCCAATGACGATCTTTGCTTCTTCATTGTCAAGCGTGAGCAGGTTAGGTGTAGACAACACATTGCCATCGCCCGTCGTTTCGAGAAAACGCGCGAGAAAGCCAAGGACGTAAACGCCATTGGTGTCGCGTGCCACCCCCAAGTTAAAGCCTTTACTTGGAAGAGTGGTGCCGTTGCTTGTAGACAAGCTAAGAATATTGCTGCCACCGGTGCCAAAGTTGGTCCCCAAAAGGCCAATGGTCTTGTCGCCATTCTTACCAAGCGCGCCTTGCCATTGAATACCAAACTCAGCCGCGCGGTCAGAGTTCACTTCTGCGATGAGCGACTCGACGAAGACCTGGGCGCGACGCTGATCTAACCGATCGATCACTGCGCGCATTTGACGGTATTGCGGCTCAGGCGCAGTAATGATCAATGAGTTGGTAGCAGGGTCGGCCTGGATATTTCCACCGGTACTGGGCTGCGCCGACGCTGCCACCGAGGCTGCTGAACCGCTTGGCGAGCCGCCCGGACGTGCACTTTGGCCCGCAGCCCCATCCGCACTCATGGCGGCACGCAATGTTGCCGCCATTTTCACGGCATCCGCATTCTTGAGATGAACCACGTAAATGTTTCCAGCATCCCCATTGGGCGTGCGCGCGGTTGGCTGATCGAGCTTCTCAAGCAACGATTTGATCAGATTCACACGTGCTGGGTTGGCAGCGCGAACAATGATGGCATTGGATCTCGTTTCGGCCATGATGCTCGTCCTGTAAGACGTATCCGCCTGTCCTTGTCCGGCTGATGGTGCGGCACCTGAACCATCCGTCAGGCGAATCAGCAGCGGAGCCAAATCAGCGGCTAGTGCGTGGCGCAGCGGGAAAATCTCCAAGTCGGTGGCATTGGATACGTCTAAGGCTGCAACAATTTTTGCGATGCGCTGCAGGTTATCTGCATAGTCGGTGATGACGAGCGAGTTGTTGCCTGGGCTGACGTTGATGGTGTTGTTGGGGCTGATTAACGGCCGCAGCACAGCCACAAGGTTATTGACATTTTCGTGATTCAGGCGAAAGATCTGGGTGATGATTTGATTGCCGCTGGCCTTGACTTCACCAGCATTGACGACACCGCCTTGCAGCTTGGCCTCCGCCTCCGGCACCACTTTATACAAGCCTGCTGCCTCGACCACGGCGAAACCCTGTAGCCGCAAAGCGGCAAGAAATTGGTTGTAAGCCGAACTGCTCGAAACCGCGCGATCAGTCGTCAGGTTCATCTGCCCCTTGACGCGCGGATCCACCACAATGTTTCTGCCCAAGATGACGCCAAAGGTTTTCGCCACCTCTGCAATCTCAGCATTTACAAAATCTAGCTTCACGCCGTCGCTGCTACGCGTGGCACCGACGGTAGCTCCAGCGCTGCCAGCTGCTTGCGCCCACGCACTGCTTGCCGGCCATGAAAGAGTTGCTGCCCCTGCAAGGAATGTTGCAATAGCTATGGACAAAGGCGTAACTAGAAATCGAGGTGGCTTGTGTTTCATGATCAACCCAGTGAAATCAGCGATTTGGCGCCCTGGCGGCGACCAATGATATTGAGAACATTTGCCAGTGCCGCTTCGCGGCCTTCGGCGGCACTGGCTTCACCAGCGAAACGCAAACGGGATCCCACGTATTGGCCAGAACCCGTCAATTGCAGCGCACCTTGTATCGTCTGCAACTGCAAAGTTGGAACATCGCCACCTTGCAAACTCAAACGGTAGTCGCCCAATGGTGCGAGCGTCGACAAACGCGAGGACATGTCCAGCATGTCCATGACCACCGTTCCCACGAGGCGCAGTCGCCCCGGCGTCCAATCGACTTGCAGCGCGTCGCTCGAAAGCAAGAGTTGACCTTGGGCATCCAAGGTGTTCCAAGGCGCACCCAAGCCAGAAAGCCATTGCGCGGGAAGCTGAAGCTTGACTGCATCGATAAGCACCAAAGCGCCAGACCAGTTTGGCCGTATCTCAAATGCCAACGCTTGCGCCGCGCAACAAGGCATGCTTGCACGCACGTAGGCGCCTCTCCATGCTGGCAACAGTGACCACTCAACCCGGCCTGGCAGACCTGCAGCTTCCTGCGTTCCCGCTCCGCCGGTTAGAAACAACTGAGCTGAACCTCGCCAGATCGAACCCTGTGGCTCAGCGAGCAGCACGTGCCCTTGGGTTGCCGCCGCGACACCATGAGCCAGCCAAGCGGCTGGCGCGAAGGCCACCAATGCGCCTGCAGCGCCGAGCCATGCCGCCACCAAGGCTGCCCGCCACGGTGCGCTTTGTGGCGCGATGACTGCGTTTGAAGCAATACGGCGTTTCATGTTGAATCTTTCCGTGATGGCCTCAGCGTGTTGGCAGGTTTAACAAGATGGTGCCGTCCCACTGCACCGCTGCGCCCGCGGCAGGGGCAGGGGCAGCGCCCGCTGCAGGGGCTGCGATAGCAGTTTTCTGGATGCGCAGCTCACTCGGCACCAGCCGCGCGTTAGCTCGTACCTGAGCCAACCACTGCGCCAACGCATCAGCACTCACCGCCCTCAAAGTCACATTTGCCCGCGCATCATTCACGCTCAAAGTCGCGCCCGCTCCAAGTGTTTTGATCGACATTTCGAGTGCGCGCAACGACTCGTCATAGCTCAGCACGCGCTGAGCCTTCAGGCTTTTTGCCTCTTGAGACTGGGCCTGCATCGACTGAAGCTGCGCATCTAAAGCGGGCGTCAACTCCCGCGCTTGACGAATTTGTGCGAGGGCAGGCGCAACACCAATCCACCAGATCAAGGCCACCACAGCCAACAGGCACGCGCTACCCACCAGCACGCGCTCACGAGCTGCCAGGGCGTTCCAGCGAAGTTCCAGAATGTTCGTCCAAGCCTTTGCCATCAGCGCTGCCCCCCAGACTGTGTCAACTGAGACACGATCAGCTTCTGATCATCGCTGCGCATCGATAGCCCGGCATATGCCAACTTCGGCCGCAAAGCCTCCATCTGAGATGGCACCAAACCAGTGCCGCGCAAGCTCACCTCACCCGATACAAAATCAATAGCGTTTGGCGCAGCATTGATAAGGCCAGATGATGAAACACGTGCATAAATGCTTTCAAAATCACGCCCACTGAGCTGCCCCTGTGACTGACGCAGCGCTGTCAACTCCCGCTGCAACTGCAGTGGCGCATCAACAATCACTTTCACATTTGGAAAACTCTGTGTCAGCAACTGATTCATCTCCGCTCGCTTGGCCTGCACATTCGCAGACTGTTTCCACGCCCAAGCGTTTAGTCCGGCAAGCTGCACGATCACCAACAGGCCCACGCCCCAGCGTGCCGCCCGCCAAGCTGGCGACATAAGTGTGTCGCGCAGCAAGCTCAACCCGGATTGCACGAACCTGCCGCGACCCACTAGCGCTAAGTCTCCCTGCGCCAGCTCGTAGCCTTGCTCTTTCGCAGCAAGAACCGCCTTTGCGGCATAGGCCGAAGCTTGCATGACTTCGACCCGTCGCCCAAGGGCGGCCTCCGCACTTGCCGCCGCTGCAGGTTCAGCCGTGAGAACCATCACTTCCGGCAGTGGCAATAGCCCAGCCTGCCATAACGGCCAGACAACAACACCTTGGGCGTCCGCGAGAGTCATGGTTGCCTCATCCGCGCTGCCGCTCACGTGAATGTGGCAGGTATCCAGCGGAAACGCCTGTGGCACGATACTTGATGGCGTCAGACCAGCTTGCTGAAGTTGGCTCACTTCATTTTTCAGCCAGTCCTTATCGCAGGCTGCAACCCAAGCCGCCCCCGCACCAGCGTTTGAGGACATCAGCACGAGATGCAGGCTGGCTGGATCGTCGAGCAATTGCTCTTCTAACAAGCCCACCAACACCGATTGCAGTTTTTGAGCCGACATGCCGCGCGGTAGCTTGGGCAATTGCACGGGATGCCAGCTCATTGCTTCAACCGGCACAATCAACGTGCACTTGCTGGCTTTGGGCAACAGCGCCGCTCCTGCTTGCCCCGCAGCCGTCACCACACCCGCATCTGACAACACGACGTAGGCCAATTCGGCACGCGAGATGCCCTTAGGGACAAGGGTGACAAAAAGCTGGCTCATGACAGGTAAAGTGGATGAGAGGTAAGGGCCGTCGAAGAACAGATTAGACCGAGATCATGAGGCATTATCGTAGAGACGAGGTCAATTGCTGCTCCGTCATGCCGCCTGGTGCGATAGGAAAGCTGCCGCGCTCGCGCCACAGTGCTTTCACATCAAGACCATCACGTTGCACCACCGAGCGCTCAATCACCACTGAACTTTGTGCTCCATCCACCAGTCTCAAGCGGCCGGTGACCTCGAAATAGCGTGTGTTGACACTATGCTGCGCGTCATTCAACTGACCCGCAACTTGCGGCACGATCGGATTCAAGTCGGCCAAAGTCCGAAAGTGTTGGCGGCTGCGCTCATTGACGATCTTGCGTGCGCCGTCCATATCCAGCCCCGCCACGCTCGCATACAGCACCTCGGCACTGGCAGTGTTCACATTGACAGGTGTGCGCGACGGCAGCCAGGTAATAAATGGCTCTAAGCGCTGCAAGCTTTGCGCCGATAGGCCAAGCAACGTAAGTTGGCCGACTCTTTGCGGCAAGAGTGCCGCCTGCGCCGCCGAGCGGTTGTCGGGGCTCAAGTCGGAGGCGAAGCGAAGGTTCTCGGTCATCGTCGTCAACTCGGCTGGGTTGAGATTGAGTAGGTCAAACAGCTTGGTAAAACTTGCCAACGCGACAGTGTCGATGCGACCAGCTTGAATCAGGTTATAGGCATTCAGGCGCGCCTGTAAATCCTGCATCTGGCCGGACAAGAAAGCATTGCCATCTTCTTGTTCCGACAATAAAGCGGAGTTGTTGCGATCCACCGCTAAAAAACTAGACAAGCGCGAATCCTGCAAAGGCACAGCCCAAGGTTCCGCCAAATGATCGGCTCCGCCTGAGCGGGCATCTTCTCGCAAAATCAGTCGAGCCCAATCCAGCGCACCGACCAACACCCAACCCGCTTGCAGCCGGGCGCGCTCCGATCGTTCGACCTCCACGCCGCGCCACTGCTGCCAAGCTGCGCCAGCGGCTAAGCTTGCGACCAAAACGAGCGTGAGCATGGCCATCAGCAAAGCGGCGCCGCGCTGGCCAAAGCGGATCATGACTTGCCGCCTCCGCGTGTCGGCTGCACCCAATCCACCGTCAATGTGCCGCCAGGCACTTGCCGGCTAGACAGCTTCAAGACCAACCTTACACCCTCGGGATTGACGTTGGCCGATGTCGCCGCGCCATCGGCAGACAAAGGATTGCTCCATGCATTGTTGCGGTAATAAAAAACCTGCCATTCGTCGAGCGCAAAAACGGAAGCCTCGCGCTCCCGTTCGGCATCGCTGGGGTTTTGCCCCCAGCGGCCTGCTTGGTCCCAAGCCGCCTGCCACTGGCCGCGGGTGCGTACGGGCTCTGAGACCCAGCGCATAAAGCGCCGCTCGCTACCCTCTTCTGTATTCACCCGACGACTACCCCAGGCGATCACGCGCCGCTCATCGCCAGAAAAACGACGCGTGATGCGAATCACACGGCTGTCAAAATCCACGGCCTTCGCCACACTTGGTTCGTTTGCCAAAGCGCCTGGGGGCGTTTGCGCGGCATCCACCATCTGATCCAGATCTGTCCGCCATTGAGCCAACGCTGTTTGGATCGCTGCGATTTCGTCCGATCGATCCCGATGCTGCTGCGAAGCGCGCGCCATGCCATCCACGCCCTGCCAAGTCAACACCGCCATTAGAGCCATCACGACCAAAGCAACCATCACCTCGATCAAGGTGAAACCGCCCTGTCGGGCGTTCGAGGCTGGCACAAGAGATGAAGACATGCCCGTCATATCAAAACCGCCCCACAACGGTCGAAATCTGAAGAATGCCATAGCCCTGCTCACTGTCACTGACCTGCGTTCGCACACGAAGAAAGCTGGGGTTGGGCGTTGGACGGACTTCCAGTTTGATACCGAAAGTGCGCCCGCCTTGCTCGCAAGACACATCGGTATCGCCCACCGAGGGCATCTGCCTCGCCAAGCGAATCTTGGCCAATTCGTTTTCTGCGCAAATCTGAGCGAGCAACAGATCAGCTTGCCGCTGGCTGGAGCGCGCCAACGCTGAAGTGGCCTGCGTTCCGGCAAACAGCGCAACCGCGACAATCGTCAACGCGACCAGCACCTCAATCAGCGTAAATCCCTGCTCACGCACGCCGCTTGCGCAAGGCACGAGTTTTTTCTGACACTGGATTCGATCCATGAAGGGTGATCAGCGCTGGGGTTGCGCTGGCATCGCGCTGACGCGGAAAGGTCGCAGACCATCGCTCTCGATGCGCAATGTTTGCTCACCCAGGCGTAGTAAAACCGCTTGCGGCGCGAGCATCGGCTCGGGGCCCAGTACCAGCATTTGCGCGACGGGCGTTAAAGCGCCAGCAGCGCGCAACGTTGATGACTCCAACTGCGCGGTGGTGCCAGCCGCCAGCCATGCGACCACACTCACCGCAGCATCGTCGACGCCGCCACTGGCGCTGCGCTGCATCACTTCAATGGGAAGCACAGCAAACCCCTGCGGCAGAGGCACCCAAGCCAGCGCTAGGCCGGATCCCCGCGATTGCGCGCGGACGGATTCCAAAACAGCAGTTAAGCGATCCGCTTCGCGGTTCAAGCTGGTGGAGGCGCTGTCCCGTATCGCAAAGCTCACACCAGCGGAGCCGATCGCAATGATCGTGATCACCACCAACAATTCTAAAAGCGTGAAGCCTCGCGCCAAGCGGCGCGAGCCAAGCGAGTGATTCACTTCACTGCCAGCTGCCAACGTCCGCATCTTTGCCATCACCGCCAGGCTTCCCGTCGGCACCAAACGACATCACGTCAATCTCGCCTTTTATCCCGGGGCTGAGATACTGGTAAGCGCGACCCCAGGGGTCAGTGGGTAGCTTCTCCAAATACAGCTTCCAATTCGTCGGAATAACGCCACTCGTGGGTCGCGTCACCAACGCTTGTAGACCTTGCTCCGCGCTGGGATATCGTTGGTTGTCGAGCCGATAAAGCTTCAGCGCCTGCACGATATTGTTGATGTCCGTTTTCGCAGCGGTGACTCTGGCGTCATCAGCGCGATCAAGCACATTGGGCACGATCAGGGCCGCCAAGATGCCGATGATCACCAGCACGACCATCAGCTCAATCAGGGTAAAGCCACGATTAGCGGCGTTCGCGGTTGCGCGGTAGCCGCGACGAGCAGCACGAACAGCATGTGAAAGCATAGAAGTCTTCATAGAACCCGCATAATAGCCGCATGCAACGCTCAAATTGGATACGCTTGGCAACATTTGTGGCTTGGCTGCTGGCCGCCAGTAGCGCCGTTTATTGGGCTTTGCAGTTTGCGCAAGGCCCCGCCGCCCCATCCGCCGCGGTCACCGTTTCAACCAGCAAACCTAGCGGCACCGCCGTTGTGGATGCGCCGGCACTCGCGCGCGGCCTTGGTGGCGGCGTGGTTGCCGCTGGGCCAAGCGGCGCGCCAGCGCCTGCCAGCAGCATTCAGGCCGGCCGATTTCAGCTCACCGGGGTGGTTGTCAATCGGTCTGGCCAAGCGCAAACGAGCGTGGCGCTGATTGCGGTCGACGGCAAACCCGCCAGACCTTACCGCGTCGGCACAACACTGGCAGAAGGTGTTGTTTTGCATAGTGTGGCAGCGGGCAAAGCCATGCTTTCAAATGACGCGCAAACGCCCCCCACCTTGACGCTAGAGTTACCCCGTCAGGTCAGCGCTGTGGTCGGCACGGCGGTCGTATCCAGACCGGTCTTACCTGCTGGCGGTGTTGCTGCACCGCCCCCCACCGCTGTTATGCCGGGCAATCCGGCCACTCCCATGGCTGCGACCGGCCAAAGGGCAACGCGTCCTGCGGCCAATCGGCCGCGCGAAGGCGCGCCAGAAGAGCGCTCAAACTGAGGACGCAGGGCTGGCCATGCTGTGCCTGCGCCGCCCAAGCATCAAAACCCTCCTGACGACGCAGCCACAGCAGCGCGCGGATCACGCCCGCATGGGTCACCCACGCCTGATCCCATCCAGCCTGTAGGCTGAGCGCCAATTGGCCAGCGACCTGCTGAACGAATTGCCCGGCAGACTGGCCGGTTTGTCCGCATCGGTAATTGGCAAAGTCTTTCGCCCAATCCTGTAGCTGGGTGGGCGCAATCGCGTCCCAAGACCGCATCTCCCAAGCGCCGAAGTCCATTTCGGTCAATGCCGCAACCGAGGTATAGACTAAATCCTCGCGCTGCCCTTGCAAAGACTGCGCGAGATGCTCACATCTTTGTAGCGGTGAACTCAGTATCGGCAGACCTTCGGGCAACTGGCCAGCGATCGATTGTGCGCACGAGCGGATGTCGTCCACCGCACAGGCCACGTCACTGATGCCATAGCACACGCCGCTGGCAACACTAGGTGCTGGATGACGAATCAACCATAAACGCATGACAACCATTGCCTCGTCATGGCCAACCGAGCGCCAACGCCGCACCCAGCAAGAACGCAATTTCGCAAACCTGCTGGGTCGCCCCCAAAGCATCGCCGGTGAAACCCTGCAGCCTCACCTTCAGCCGCCATCCCATCGCAGCCCAAGCCAAGCAGGCTAGAGCCGCACCCGCTATAAATTCAATAGCACATTGCGCATATATAACAAAGGCCAGAGCCAGAAAACACCATAAAAGATTGCTTCCCAGAGCCTTCGCTGAGATGCTATCAGCCAAAGGCTTGGACTTGCTGCCCGACTCATCGCCCACATGCGCCATCAGAGCCAAAAATGTGATCGGTAGCGCTCGGGAGATCACGTGGCTGGCCACGATCAGCGCAGCAACCGGCGCGGCATCACCATCGCCTAGCATCGCCAACAAGCCCACCTTCGTCAGCAAGGCAAGGGTCAGGGCCATCGCCCCGAAGGCGCCAATACGCGAGTCCTTCATGATCTCCAATGCCCGGTCCCGGTCATAAGAGCCGCCTAGGCCATCAGCCAGATCAGCCAAGCCATCTTCGTGGAATCCCCCCGTCAGCAAGGCCGTGGCCACCGTTGACAATGCTGCTGCCACCAGCGGCGCATACATCCCCGGCAAGGCGGCCACAAGGGCGGTGAACACCGCAGCGGCTACCGCGCCCACCAGCAAGCCGACGCCAGCAAAATGCGCAGCGCTGGCGCGCAGCATCTGCGGGTTGTACCCGACCCAATCGGCCAATCGGCCAGTGATGGGCAGGCGTGTGAAGAACTGAATGGCCAGCAGAAAGTGGCGCAGAAATTGAGCCATCAGACTTTCTGCGAAACACCTGCAGACTCAAAACTAGCCATTTCATTGAGTAGCCGCGCACTGGACACCACTAGGGGCCATGCCAGTAAAGCGCCCGTGCCCTCACCCAATCGCAAGCTTAGGTCCAATAGCGGCAATGCCGCCAGCGCCTTGAGCATCGCCCGATGTCCTTGCTCTGCGCCGCTATGGCAAAACACCATGTAGTCTTTCGCGGCAGGCACCAAGCCGACCGCGATCAGCGCCGCGGCCCCTGCAATAAAGCCGTCGACCAAAATCACACGCCGCTCGCTGGCAGCTTGCAGCATTGCGCCAGCCATCATGGCAATTTCAAAGCCACCCACGGCGCAAAGAATGTCCATCGGCTTCTTTGCTGCATGATGCCGCCGATGGGCACGTGTCAGCGCGAAGAGTTTGATCTTCATTTGCGCATCCGTCAGCCCCGTGCCCCGCCCAGCACAGTCTTCAATCGGAATGGGCGTGAACAACGACAAAATCAGTGCGGCGCTCGATGAATTGCCAATGCCCATTTCGCCAAAGGCCACCACATTGCCAGCCAATTGCCGCACCACTTCCATCCCGCCATGCATGGCGGCGGTGGCTTGCAGTTCGCTCATTGCCGGTGCGCGCGCACAATTGCGGGTTGAAGCAGCGATTTTCATTTGCACCAAGCGAGGATGATCTGGCAATTCTGTGGCCACACCAGCATCCACCACCGTTAAATTGAAGTTGTGTTGGTGCGCCAGCACATTGATGGCTGCGCCGCCATTTTTCCCGTTCGCGCCCAGCATATTCATCACCATCTGCGCGGTGACGGATTGCGGATAAGCGGATACGCCTTCATCCACAATGCCGTGGTCGCCAGCAAACACCACGATTTGCGGTTGCTTCAAACTCACAGCGTCGCTTTGCTGAATCAGGCCCAACTGAATGGCCAAGGCCTCCAGCTGTCCCAGCGAACCCAGAGGTTTGGTTTTTTGATCCAGCTTGTGTTGTAGTTGCGCACACAACTGCTGCGCCTCCGGGCCAGAGCGGATCGGTGCAATTTCGGGCCAAGAATGCAAGGATTCAGTCATCGGGTCAAGTCTTGAGGAACAGTCGATAGGCGGGGTTCGCCGTCTCATCGACGGAAGGATAACCCAGGTCTGTGACAAATTGTAAGAATGCCTTATCGTCGGCCTTGGGCACCTGCAAGCCCACAAGAATCCGCCCGTAGTCAGCGCCTTGATTGCGGTAATGAAACAGCGTGATATTCCAGCCAGGGCGCATGGCGCTCAAGAATTTCATTAATGCGCCCGGCCGCTCAGGAAAGATAAAGCGCAGCAAGCGCTCATCCTGCGCCAGTTTTGATGCCCCGCCCACCATGTGTCGCAAATGCTCTTTGGCTAGGTCGTCGTGCGTGAGATCGATCGTCGCAAAGCCCTTTTTCGTAAAGGTCGCGGCGATTTTTGTGCTTTCGCCTTTACCGTGGGTCGTCAGCCCCACAAACACATGCGCTTTCTCGCTGTCGGAAATCCGGTAGTTGAACTCCGTCACATTGCGCGCGCCACCAGGCAAGCTGCCGATGGTTTCACAAAAACGCCTAAAACTTCCCCGCTCCTCAGGCACGGTCACGGCAAACAGCGCCTCGCGCTCCTCGCCCACCTCGGCCCGCTCGGCCACGAAGCGCAAGCGGTCAAAATTCATGTTCGCCCCGCACAGAATGGCGGCATAGGTCTCGCCCTTGGTTTTGTGCTTGGCCACATACTGCTTGATCGCTGCAACCGCCATCGCCCCGGAAGGCTCGACGATGCTTCGCGTGTCCACAAACACATCTTTGATCGCCGCGCAAACCGCATCCGTGTCCACCACCACGAATTCGTCGATCAAATTCTTGGCCGCGCGAAACGTCTCTTCGCCCACAAGTTTCACAGCCGTGCCATCCGCAAACAAGCCCACATCAGTCAGCGTGACGCGCTTTTTCGCAACCACCGATTGCAGCATCGCGTCTGAATCATTCATCTGCACGCCAATCACCTTGACTTCCGGCCGCACCGCCTTGATGTAGTTGGCCACCCCCGAAATCAAGCCGCCGCCGCCAATCGCCACAAACACCGCATCCAACTTGCCTTGCGAGACCAGCTGTACTTGGCGAAGAATTTCCATGGCAATCGTGCCCTGACCGGCAATCACATCCGGGTCGTCAAACGGATGAACGAAGGTCAGGCCTTGCTTCTTTTCAATGGCCAACGCATGGTTGTAGGCGTCGGTATAGCTGTCGCCATGCAGCACCACTTCGCCGCCCAGAGCCCGCACGGCATCGACCTTGATCTGCGGCGTCGTGGTCGGCATCACAATCACGGCTCGGGTTCCCAGTTTGCCGCCGCCCAGCGCCACGCCCTGCGCATGGTTGCCCGCCGAGGCGCAAATCACACCCTTTTTGAGCTGCTCAGGCGACAAATGCGCCATCTTGTTGTACGCCCCGCGCAGCTTAAAGCTAAACACCGGCTGCTGATCTTCGCGTTTGAGCAGCACTTTATTATTCAAGCGCCGCGAGAGCTGTTTGGCCGGGGTGAGATCGGACTCCACAGCCACGTCATACACGCGGGCGTTGAGGATTTTTTTCAGGTAGTCAGCCGGCGAGAGCGGCTTTTTTGATACTTTTGCCATGGTCGCAATTGTGATGCATGTTGGACAGCACAAAAAAAGCCCCATCACTTGCGAGCCGGGGCTAACTAACCCAGCCTTGCGGAGGGTTGAGGAGACAAGTTTTCATTCTAGACTCAAAAATGTTGCATCGCATCAAACACGAGATAATTCAGGCTTATTCAACAAGGATTTCCGATGGAATGCACAGTTAGCTGGACAGGCGGTTTAGGCACACGCTC
>JANPAK010000233.1:0-1513 GCA_031429925.1 Variovorax sp. | reverse complement strand
GACGGCCAGCACGACGGCGCTGAGCCAGCGCGCGGCAAACACCATTGCCTTTGCCAAAGCCGCATCCACCATGTTCGCCATGGACGCGATGCTCAGCCACCGGCCGGGTCATCTCAAGATGCCGCAGCCAGACGCTTACTGTTCATAAACCGACCGATGGGAACAAGCGGGAGGCAAGCGAAGCGCTTCTTAAACTGGCGGCAGGCCGCCTATCTCTGCACTCACCTACGCATTCAGTACTGGCTCGAACCAAGGCTCTTGAGCCGCTGGATTCGACCCCAAATCTTGCAAAGTGAGCCCGGCCCACACGAGCCGGCAGGTGCGGTCCGCGCCCGGGCTCGAACTTGTGGCGGTCGTACCGCCCAGGCTTCAGCGTTAGACCGTCGAACGGTCCCGGCGATCGCCGCTGATCCGAAGCAATCTCAGGCTGGCAGCGTCCACCGACTGGACTTGCTCACCGCGGGCAGCGCGGACAAATATCTTGCCGTCTTCGGCCGGGGCAGCATCAGTGACGACCTCGACGGTCTGGCTGTCCAGCTCCGCCCACAGGCAGAGCGACCGCCTGAGGCGTTCATCCCCTCGGGCTGCGAATTCGCGCGCCGTCGACGGACGTACCGGCTTTTCGATGGGCGCCGTTGAT
Source organism: Variovorax sp. (assembly GCA_031429925.1). Taxonomy (GTDB): domain Bacteria; phylum Pseudomonadota; class Gammaproteobacteria; order Burkholderiales; family Burkholderiaceae_C; genus JANMDU01. Next base: position 873 of record JANPAK010000233.1, on the reverse strand, counting down.
CGCCGGGGGTCGATCGAAGAAGTGGCCTCGACCCTGCCCTCCTGCGGAGCACTCGGCACGTCACCGCCTGTGCTCCTCTTGGCCTTCAATGCCGCCAGCACCTCGCGCGTGATCAGGCCGGGGTGTGTTTCCAACTGCCGAACACTGTCGGGTTGCAGTTTCTCCAGCTGTCGCAGTTCATGCAGTTCGCGCAGCCCGCGACAGCGATCATCCCGGTACAGCGTCATTAGCCAATCGGGCGCATCGATCAGCGCTGTCGCGTAGGTCACGTAGGGCGCACTCTTGCCCAGGCCTCGGGCGATCTCGGCCTGGCTCTCACCCAAGGACAGGCGACTCTGGACGAACAACGCCAGCTCCAGCGGCTTGAGCCCTTCCCGATGTTCGTTCTCGATGACCTGATCGTAGGAAGTGGCGGTCTCGTTCACATACGCCGGAATCTGCGTCAGCCCGGCCAGCTTGGCCCCCCGCAGCCGGCGTGCGCCGAAGTTCAGCATCCAGCGGTCCGGCTGCTCGGGATGCCGCCGCACCGAGATCGCCTGGAGGACGCCGCGCTGCGCGATCGATGCTGCCAACTGCTGCAGCGGCTCAGGGTCGAACTCGCATCGCGGTTGCTTCGGGTCTTCGTCGATCACCTCGACGGGCAGCATCAGCGGCTTGCCATCGCTCGTCGTCTCCTGGCCGATCTGCGGCAATGCGTCGAGGTCAAATCGCATGGCTCGCCTCCGTGCGCAGGACGAGCCCGGTGATGTGGCGCAGGGACGGCTCGACCTCCGCCCAGGCGTCGCGCGCGGCGGTCTTCTTCATCTCCCACAGCAGCAGCCCGTCGGCCTGCGCCTCGGCAATGGCCGATCGCTTGGGGATGCGCGCGAAGTC
>JANPAK010000232.1:0-10518 GCA_031429925.1 Variovorax sp. | reverse complement strand
GAAAAAACGGGTGTTCCGCTGCGCATCAAGCTCGGCCTTGATCCCACTGCGCCTGATTTGCATGTGGGGCACACCGTTGTGCTCAACAAAATGCGCCAACTCCAAGATTTAGGGCATACCGTCATTTTCTTGATCGGCGATTTCACCAGCATGATAGGCGATCCCTCGGGCCGCAACTCCACCCGCCCACCGCTCACCCGTGAGCAAATCGAAGAAAACGCCAAGACTTACTACAAGCAAGCCAGCTTGGTGCTTGACCCCTCGAAAACCGAAATCCGCTACAACAGCGAATGGAGCGATCCACTGGGCGCGCGCGGCATGATCGAGCTCTCTGCCAAATACACCGTGGCCCGCATGATGGAGCGCGATGATTTTCATAAGCGCTACACCACCGGCCAAAGCATCAGCGTGCACGAGTTTCTCTACCCGCTTATGCAAGGCTACGACAGTGTGGCTCTAAAGAGTGATTTAGAGCTCGGCGGCACCGATCAAAAATTCAACCTGCTCATGGGCCGCCATCTGCAACAAGAATATGGCCAAGAGCCGCAATGCATTCTCACCATGCCCCTACTCGTGGGCCTCGACGGCGTGGACAAGATGAGCAAGTCAAAGAACAACTACATCGGCATCACAGAAGTCGCCAACACCATGTTCGCCAAAGTGCTCTCTATCAGCGATACGCTCATGTGGAACTGGTATGAGCTGCTCTCCTTCAAATCTTTGGAAGAGATCGCTGCATTGAAGCGCGAAGTGGAGGCCGGCCGCAACCCCAAAGAAGCCAAGGTGATGCTCGCCAAAGAAATCACAGCGCGCTTTCACTCAGCCGCCGCCGCAGACGCAGCCGAGCAAGACTTCATCAACCGCAGCAAAGGCGGCGTGCCCGATGACATCGCCGAGGTGAGCGTGTCGCTCGCAGGTGCCGCAGAGATGGGCATCGGCGCGATCCTCAAGGCCGCCGGCCTCACAGAATCCACTGGCGAAGCCAACCGCCACATCGATGGAGGCGCAGTCCGCGTGGACGGGATAGTCGTCAGCGACAAAGCCCTCAAGCTTGGCGCGGGGACGTATGTGCTGCAGGTGGGGAAGCGGAAGTTTGCGAAGGTCAATGTCGGGTGAATTGCCGCTCGCTGCCAACATCATGCAGGCATTGATTCAACGCGTTCAGTGCGCCAGCGTCACCGTTAATGGTCAAACTATTGGCGCAATTGAGCACGGCCTGCTGATTCTGCTCTGTGCTGAGCGAGGTGATACGGATGCGCTGGCAGACAAGATGCTCGCCAAAATCTTGAAGCTGCGTATCTTCAGCGATGAGGCTGGCAAGATGAATCGTTCGGTACAGGATGTCAGTGGTGGTTTGCTGGTGGTGAGCCAGTTCACGCTGGCAGCCGATGTGAGCGGGGGCAATCGGCCGAGCTTCACGAATGCCGCACCGCCCGATGAAGGGCGCAGGTTGTATGAGCTGTTTGTGAGCCAAGCCCGCGCTGCGCATCCGATGGTGCAAACCGGTCAATTTGCCGCCGACATGAAAGTCTCGCTCGTCAACGATGGGCCGGTGACGATTCCGATTCGGATGACCATTTGATTCAATTACTACGTATTTGATAGCATTGTGCGCATGAAAAGCATGGCTTAGAGGTGGTTTTACGCGAAAAGTGAACTGTTTCTGGCGATCTGGAAGCATGAAAGCCGCTGCCCTCACATAGGAAGACCTCGATCGGGCGCGGGTCGATGCAGACATGCCCGCGACTGACATGGAGGGCATATACCACCGTGACCGGCAATCGCTTCGGAGGCGATGGGTTTTAGCAAGGCTGCGTATCATTGCGGCATGTTGCGTACTGAAAACCTAAGTTTTGCCTATCGCGAAGGCGCGGTGATACCGTTCCCTGACATCACGTTGCCTCAGGGCGATGTGTTGCTGCTGCAGGGGGTTTCGGGTTCAGGAAAATCGACCTTGTTGGCCTTGGCTTGCGGTTTGTTAGCGCCCACTCACGGGAAAATTACCGTCGCCGGACAAGATCTAGGAGCATTGCGAGTCGATGAGCGCGATGCTTGGCGAGGGCGCAACGTGGGATTTTTGCCGCAAAAGTTGCATTTGAGTGAATCACTGACGGTGCGCGGCAATCTGGCTTTGGTGTTTTTTGCCACAGGATTGCCCGAGGTGCCAGCCAAGATCGATGCGGCATTGCAAGCGCTGTGCGTACCGGATTTGGCCCAGCGCCGCCCAAACGAATTGTCTGGCGGGCAGGCGCAACGGGTGGCTTTGGCTCGCGCGGTGCTGCTTTCTCCAAAGATCATTTTGGCGGATGAACCGACCGCGAGCTTAGATGACGATGCGGCTGGGCAGGCCATGGCGCTCTTGCTAGAAACTGCGCAGCGCTGTGGGGCGAGCTTGGTCGTCGCGACGCATGATGGGCGGGTCGGGAAGGCATTGGAGGCGCCAGCCGCCGTCGCGCTGACGGTGCAGCATGTTTACCTTAAATATTTAAGCCAAATCGATGATTTGACAAGGCAGAATATGCGCAATATGCTATGAAAAATATAGCGACTACCTTCACCTACGCGCTGCGTATGCTGCTCGCGCGCCCGGGCGCGGCGCTGCTCAACGCGCTGCTGATCGCCCTGGGCGTGGCGACGATGACGGTGTTGCTGCTGGTGTCTACTCAGATGGAGCGCAGCTTCGAGCGCGATCTGGCGGGCGTGGATGTGGTGGTGGGCGCCAAGGGCTCGCCGCTGCAAATGATCTTGGCCGGCGTGTTGCATGTGGATGTGCCGGCGGGGAATATTCCGCTAGAGGTGGCGCAGGAACTGGCCAAAGACCCGCGCGTCAAGCAGCTCATTCCGCTCAGCTTGGGGGACAGTTACCAAGGTTTCCGCATTGTTGGCACCAGCTTAGCCTATCCCGCTTTGTACGATGCCAAACTGGCTGCCGGCCAACTTTGGGCGCAGCCCATGCAGGCGGTGGCGGGCGCGGATGTGGCGGGCAAGCTGCCACTGGGCGCGGTATTTGCTGGCTCTCACGGTTTGGCGGGCGGTGGCGAGGTGCACGCAGCAGCCAAATACACCGTCACGGGCCATCTGCAGCGCTGTGGCTGTGTGCTGGATCGCTTGATTTTGACGAGCACTGAGAGCGTGTGGCAGGTGCATGAAAAAGAGATTGCGTTGGACGAGGAAGACAAAAAGGCGCTGCAAGCGGAGCGCGAAATCACTTTTGGCCTGATTCAATATGCCTCGCCCTTGGCGGCAGTGAGCTTTCCGCGCTTTGTCAACAGCAGCACCGAGCTGCAAGCGGCCGCGCCCGCGCTGGAGATCACGCGCCTGTTTCGCATGCTAGGCGTGGGCACGCAGGTGCTTCAGGCCTTTGCGGCGGTGCTGCTGGCGGTGGCCGCGATCAGCCTGTGGATGTCGCTGACGCAGGCTTTGCGCGAGCGACGGGGTGATTTGGCGATGCTGCGCATGCTGGGGGCTTCCAAGGGTAAAGTAGCGGGGCTGTTGCTTTTTGAAACGCTGCTGTTGGCCATGGCCGGCTGGGCGATGGGCGTGCTGCTCGGTCACCTCTTGACAAGTCTGATAGGCTATTTGTTGGAGCAGGAAAGATCGTTGGTCGTTAGCGGCTGGATTTGGCTGCCACAGGAACTGCTGCTGCTGGCAGGGGTCTTGGGATTGTCGGTGCTGGCGGTGGCTTGGCCTTTGGCCCAGGCGTATCGGTTGGATGTATTGAAACAATTGCAAACGAGGTGAAATGATGATGATTTTTAATAAAAAACGGCTGATTGCTAGCGTATTAGCTGCGCTAAGCGCTACTCTTTTTGTAGCGTCTTCCGTCATGGCGCAGGCGCACTCTGATGCAGATACCAAGAAAGACATCCAGCGCCACAAAGCGATGGCCATAGCGCATGAGAGCGCGGCTAAATGTCTGGAGTCCGGTAAAAAGCACGATGCCTGCATGAAAGATCTGCAAACGGCTTGCAAAGGCTTAGGCATTGGCAAAAACTGCGGTATGCGCCATGAGCATTAAATCGATTTCTTTGGGGTGGCTAGCAGCGGTCAGTGCCAGTTGCGTGATCGCGCAACAACCGCCGGTGCAACTGTCCTCGCCGCTGGGGGCGCCACCTGCGGGCAGCAAAGCCGCTCCGACCGCGCCCAGCAATGCGCTGGGCGTGCCCCAAGGCCAGGGCGCAGGCGTTCACAGCCCGGACTCGCCTTTTGCACCCTTGCCGCAGCGCACGGATGTGGTGCCTTGGAGCGTGCTTACGACCATCAGCACCAAGACTGAGAAAAATAAAATCTTGCCGGTGTTTGGCCAGCCGCAACTGAGCCTGCATCAGAAAACGCAAAAGGTGCAAGGCTTCATGATGCCGCTGGAGCCGGGTCAAAACCAGCGACATTTTTTGCTCACGAGTGTGCCGCTCACGTGCAGTTTTTGCTTGCCTGGTGGGCCCGAGAGCATGATTGAAGTGCGCACCAAAACGCCTGTGAGATACTCGATGGAGCCGGTTGTCGTTGAAGGTAAGTTCCTTGTGCTGAACGACGATCCCTATGGCCTGTATTACCGCATCACCGATGCGGTCGCTGTAAAGTAAGCATGTCTTTGTCTCGCCATTCACAGATGAATCTCGCCCAGCGCCTCGTGCTGGGAGGGCTGCTGCTGTGCATGGCTGTGGCACAAAGCCTCTCCTTTGCGCACCGCACCCTTCATCACGATGTGCGCATGCTGGCCTACGCGCATGACGAGCAGCATGCGCATACACATGCCCATGGTGCCGATTGCGATCATGGTGTTTTCAGTCGCTTGTTTGCAAGCCATGAAGAGGGGGATGAGTCATGCCGTGTGATGGATGGCGGCACCTCGTCTCTAGATGCTTTTAGTCCATTCTCCTTTGTAATTCCTGCGCTATATGCTCATGTTTTAATAGCATTGAGCGAGCGAACGCTTGCAGCATGGCAAGAGCCGCTGTTTGAAGCGCGCGGCCCGCCCGCCCTTTCTCTGTAATTTTTCAAACCGATTTTTTTGGCTGCACAGCGCTTCAAGCGCTCTGCGGCTTCGTTTGCCTTTTTCAGAAAATGCCATGTCCAAAATCTTTCCTCAAAGCGCGCTTGCCGCCGCTTGCGCAGCCCTTTGCGCTACAGCCACCGCTCAAACATCTGCCTCTGCCCCCGAGCCGACCTTGCAACCCGTGATCGTGACCGCCAACCCCATTGGTGGCAACAATGTGATCGCCCCAGGGCAAGCCCTTTCTGGTACGGGTCTCGTGCTACGCCAGCAGTCGACGCTTGGCGAGGCTTTGAACGGCTTGCCCGGAGTAAGCAGCAGCTACTTTGGGCCTAACGCCAGCCGCCCGATCATTCGCGGACTGGACGGCGATCGCATCCGCATCTTGAACAACTCCGGTGCCACTATCGACGCTTCAGGCCTGAGCTATGACCACGCTGTGGCACTTGATCCGATTGCGGTGGAGCGCGTTGAAGTGCTGCGCGGCGCCGGTGCATTGCTCTATGGCGGCTCAGCCGTAGGCGGTGTGGTGAACGTGATTGACAACCGCATTCCCAAAGAGCGCTTAGCTGGCATGACGGGCAAAGTGGATTTTGGTTTGTCCAGCGGCAACAGCGGCAAAAACGGTGCATTCATGATCGAAACCGGCAACGACAAGTTCGCCCTGCATGCCGATGTGTCTGCCCGCAGCAGCGGTGATGTGAGCGTACCGGTCAGCTTGGTTTGCACCAACCCCGCATCTCCTGCCACTGCGAAGAAGATTTGCAATTCTGCAGCCGATGCCAAGAGCGGCGCATTGGGCGGCACGCTGTTTTTTGACCGTGGCCGTATCGGTTTGGCGGTCAGCAGCTTTAGCACTAACTACGGCACCGTGGCAGAAGACGAGGTGACGATTGACATGCGCTCGCGCCGCACAGCATTGGACGGCGAAATGAAAATCGGTGGCGTGATTGAGAGCGTGCAAGTGCAGGCCAGCAACACCAACTACAAGCACATCGAATTCGAGGGCACGACCGCCGGAACGGATTTCAGCAACAAGGGTAGCGATGTGCGCCTACAGGCGCGCCACGCCAAACTCGGCAACCTGCAAGGCGTGATCGGCGTGCAGCTGGATAGCAACCGCTTCTCCGCCGATGGTGCCGAAGCTTTCGCTCCTCACAGCAAAAGCTCGCAGCAAGCTTTGTTTCTCTATGAAGAAGCCGCGTTCAATTGGGGCAAACTCAGCTTCGGTGGGCGTGTGGAAGATGTCAAAGTGCAGTCCCTTGGCAACCCCACGATTGCCCGCTTCATGCCCGCGCGGCGCGACTTCAAGCCGAGCAGTTTTGCCGCTGGTGCGCTGTTTAACCTCACTGCCGCATGGCAGCTGACCAGCAATTTCGCCTCAACTCAGCGCGCGCCAAAAGACTACGAAATGTTTGCCGATGGCCCACATATCGCCACGGCCGCCTATGAGGTGGGAGATGCAAACTTGAAGAAGGAGAAGTCCACCAGCATCGACGTGGGCGCACGTTGGAAGAACGGTGCGCACAACGCGCAGTTCAATGTGTTTGCCAATCGATTCAAGAACTACATTCTGCTCGATGCTACTGGCAACACGCGCGGTGCAGATGCCGAAGCTAACCCGATTGATGGCGATGCGGATGGCGTGGCCGATGGCAGCGGGGAGGACATCTTCGCCGAGTATGCCTACCGCCAAGTGCCCGCGCGCTTTGTGGGCTTTGAGGCTTCGGGCAATTGGCGTTTACTTGACGCCGCTCAGAAAGTGGATCTGCTGTGGCGTATCGACAGCACACGCGCGACCAACCGCCTGACGGGCGCCGCTCTGCCCCGCATCAGCCCGCTGCGCGTGGGCGCGACGCTGGCCTGGGCACAAGGGCCTTGGGGCGCGCGCATTGGTTTTGATCAAAACGCAAAAGCCAGAGACGGCAGCGCAGCCGCCTACACGCTGTGGAATCTGGCCGCCACCTACAAAATGAAAGCCAAGGATGCTGATTTGCTTTGGTTTGCCCGCTTGGACAACGCCACCGACAGGCTCGCCTACAGCGGCACATCTATTTTGACGACCAGTGCCCCCGGAAAGTCTCCGCTGCCTGGGCGCAGTTTGAAAGTGGGTTTGCAAGCGAATTTCTGAGTCCTATCGCACAGTTAGGTTTACATGGACATCCGTTCGCTCTGAGCTTGTCAATGCACTCAACTGGGCTTGGACAGGCTTAGAGCGAACGGTGGCTGGGCGCGTGCTTGAGCGAGATACACCACATTGCACTTAGGTGCATGTCCAATCTCGTTTTGGCAGCACTGCTGCCTGCTGTCATTCTGATTGCTATCGTATTCACAGCAGGTAACGCAGGTTTTGTGACTGCTACATCTGTAAAAGACCTCTCCAAACTGGTCTTCACGATAATTCTGCTGCCGCTACTTCTCTGAGTCTTCGGCTATGGCTTTTTGTTGACTGTAGAAAGTCGGCAGTACGGTTCTACGGCTATCTGCTTCCCCTTTTGACTCCATCGCATCGCGCGGTTGATCGCTGTGCGACACCCAGAAGCCGTCGGCCACATAACCTGGGCCCTTCATGATGATCACCACGACGCAACCAATGGCCAAGGTCAGCGTCATGGTCCAGTTAAAAATGATGACTCCCCAACACGTGAAGCTTGCCATTTGCAGCATCTTTGCAGTGCTTTCGCTGCTGTTCGCATCATTGAGCAGATGCAAGGTACCCAAGGCCAAGAGAGGTAGCATTGTGCCTATCAGACCGATGGTTGGGAGTCTGCGCCAAAGCCACCACTCCATGCCCGAGCTCGCCCGTGTACTGCCGCTAAGCTTACGCAGCCAACTCATACTTTCTCTCAGGTATGACCTACCCCGATCGGGGCTGGCGCATGCATCACGATACGCGTAAACAGGCGTGCGTACATCGGGTCTGCGGCTTGCACGTTGCTGAGCGGGTCGCGATGGGCGGCAAAGGCTTGGTCGAGCTGGGCCCATTGCTCCGTTGAGAGCGCCTTCTCTGCAGCCGGCAATACCTCACTCTCCTCAATGCGCATGTGCTCTGTATAGAAATCAATGTAGCGGATGCACGCCTCGGTGAAGACCGGACGCCTCATATCGCCAAGCAGTTCCCATGCAGCCAGCAAGTGTTGTAGTTCTCGAACGGATTTTTCACCACCTGCGTGGTCGCGCTCTAGGCGGTCAATGGTCTCTTTGACCTGCGGATTTGAACGAGCCACGAACGGGAAGAGCAGTCTCGACTCTTTAGGGTGATGCTGGCGCTCTGGAAACTCATCAATGTAGAAAAGCATCGCCCGAAGCACATCAAAGAATTGCTCCGGTTCATCCCGAGGGCCGCGTTGAATCATCATCCGCATGGACTGCAGCATCGCAGCCAGGGATGAGTGCTCATCTTTGATGATCTTTAGACTGATGTGCTGCATGTCATGCTCCTGTTATCGTTTTCGGGTTGTTGGTACTCGATATCAAATCACCGCGCAACCCATGGGCTCTTAATCAAACGTTACCGCTGAAAAGGCGGCGAATCAGCAAGTCTTTAAAACTGTGTGCTTCAGTCAGGCCGAGTCGATCCAAGTAGGCCGCAGGTGCCTCGCGACCTTCCCAAAGGCTCTTGATCGTCATGCTTAACAACTCCGCAGGATGCTCGCTTGCATGCTTGATCTTCTTCATGGCACGTACCATGCGCAATTCATCTTCGGTGAGATCGGTGCCAAACGGAAAGTCTGGCAGCAGACCCGCTTCAGACCAAGGGTGCAGCTTGGCTTCAAGCGTTTCAGGAAAATTCTGCGTGTAACGCTCTGGCACGTGGTAGCCCACTTCGAGTTTGCCGTGCGCCTTGGCCTGCGCGACCAGATCTGGCTGAAACCGGGAGTCCGAAACAGCAATCAGCCGCTTGATGACTTCGCTGTCAGACTGGCCCCGTAGATCGGCCACGCCATACTCTGTAATCACCACATCTCGCAGGTGCCTTGGGATGGTTGTGTGGCCGTAGCTCCAAACGATACTGCTGACAGGGCCTTTCTTGGTTTGATGAGTCGAGCGCAGCAGCATGATCAGGCGCGCATCAGCGAGCGCATGTGACATCGCGACAAAGTTGTACTGACCGCCCACACCGCTGACAACTTGACCGGTTTCTAAGCCATCGCTGGCGGCAGCGCCAAGCAAGGTCACGATCATCGTCGTGTTGATGAAGCTGGCTTTGCCGCGCTGAGCGCGCTTGAGCGCGTCGTCGCCATACAGTTGGTTGATGAAATCGATCCGGGTCATGTCGATCTTGGCAAGCTCTTGTGCGGGCATGCTGCGCAAGCCTTGGTAGAAATCGTTGGGGCCGAGGAAAAAGCCGCCAGTCATGTAAATGCCGTTTTTCAGGCGTGCGCCCAGCATGTGCTCTGTGATGATGCCTAGGCTATCTGAGTCGTTTAGATCATTGGCGCAAGCTGTATCTTGGCAGACCAACTGAGTGCCTTGTCGTTCAACACCGCTTCGCAGGATGCCAAAGTGCTTCAAAAATACGAGGTCGTCGGCCGACAGTATCGGCTGAATTCGCCCTGCTAACAAAAGCGCCTGAAGGCTTTTTAGGTCTATCGCGTGCACAGAAACCTGCCCGCGGTTGATGCACTGCTGCAATAGAGTGTCGTTGAAAACCTCACGGCGGATGATGCCTGCCTCGATCAGTTTGTAAAACGCATTGACAAACATTTCTGAGCAGCCGTACAAGCCGGCATCAAAGCGGCCCAGTTCGCGTTGCCCAAGCCCGTCTGGGCAAACCGCCTCCAAGATGCTGCGAAACGATTCATTTTGTCGATCACGCAGGATCAAGGATTGGCCGATCGCGTCGCCCAATGAACCAATGCCAATCTGAAGCGTGCCCCCATCGCGCACCAAACTTGCTGCGTGCAGGCCGATGGCGTAGTCAGCGGTACTCACCTTTCCGTTGGGTGGCGCAAAGATCGTGTGGGTGGCGGCCGGGTCGGTGATCAAAAGATCAAAGTAATCACCAGGGACTTCAGCGCCATTAGGCATGAAGGGCATGGCTTGATTGACCACACCGATGGTGATCAGCGGGTGACCGCTGGCGCGCAGGCGCGCCACCACCTCTTGCGTCACGTCCGGATTGCTCGATAGGCTCAGGCGCAATGAGCCTGCTTGCTCCCGCGCGGCCACAGCTTGGGCCAAGACATTGATGCCTTGCACCGCCATATCGCGAGCGACAAAGGTGTAGTTGGTCGAAATGTAGTTCTGCTGCGCGGTTTCATTGCCCAGATAGTCACCGGTTTTAAGAAAAAACTCACGCACATGGATGTGAGCGGGCAACTGGTCGGCGCGAGAGTCTTTGACGTACTCCAGATCGGGATAGTCAGCGAACACACGCTCGACCAGTGGTTCAAGAAAGTGGCGCTCAAGGTCGGAGTGGCCGACGGGTTTTTCAAGAGAAAGCGCAGTGATGATGGTCAGCTCACGAGTCGCGCTGTCCTTAATGCGTCGATACAGGGCGTTGACCAAAGGGTTGGGCTTGC
>JANPAK010000231.1:0-2572 GCA_031429925.1 Variovorax sp. | reverse complement strand
CTACCGAACGGCGGCGGGCGATGTTGTCCTGCTCGGGATCCAGCACTAGACCCGATAATGGAGCTGAGGGGGATCGAACCCCTGACCTCTGCAATGCGAATGCAGCGCTCTCCCAGCTGAGCTACAGCCCCAAGGTCCCGGCCAGACCAACAAACTCTGACGAAAAAACCCCACACCCGGAGGCGCGGAGCTTTCTGGACACAGGCGGAAGGTAGCTGTGGGGACCCGACTGTCAAGGTGAACCGGACTGTCTGACCGAACTTTTCATGATGCCCCCGGAACAGGGCCTCCACCGAAGCCGTTGACCGCAAACCATGACCACCCCGAAGCAGGTCCTCCACCCCCTCGACAGCGACTATGTGCGCGACCAGCTCGTGGCGCGAACGGTCGACCAGAATGGGAAGCGGTATCGCTCAGACGGCCAGTACGTGCTGTACTGGATGCAATCGACCCAGCGCCTGGAAGAGAATTGGGCGCTCCGCGGCGCTATCCGCACGGCAGACCGGGTCAACTTGCCGCTGGTGATCCATCAGGGTCTGGATCCCACCTATCTGCATGCGTCAGACCGTCACCACACGTTCATCCTGCAAGGCGCACGCGACACCGCTCGCGATGCGCGTGCTCGCGGCCTGCACTATCAGTTTGTTTTGCGACACCGACGCGACGATGATCGGCGGGTCGTCGATCGCATTGCCGACGGCGCGTACGTGGTGTTCACCGATCTCTTTCCGACGGCGGGCATCGCCGAGCGCACGGCGCGCTTCGCGGCGCGCGCCGATTGTCGCGTGTTGGCGGTGGACAGCGTGTGCACGGTCCCCAGCGGCACGTTCGAGAAGGCTGAATACGCCGCGCGCACCATTCGACCGAAAATCGCCAAACTGCTGGACCATGTGCTTGAGCCGGTCCTCGATCAGGTGCCGCGAGTGGCACTCAGCGAGGCGTTGCGCGCGCAGCTGCGTGAGCGCACTGGCGTTGACACACTGCCGCTCGATGCGATGACCGATGCGCAGATCGCGGAGCATGTGTCACGATGCGAGATCGACCACACCGTCGGGGCTGTGGCACTGGCCGGTGGACGTCTCGCCGCCGACGCGCGGCTGCAGCAATTTGTCGCGAACGATCTGGCGGAGTATGCGACGCGACGCAACGAAGCGGGTGACAGCGAAGGGACGAGCGGTCTCTCCCCCTACATGCACTATGGACAGATTCCGTCGGCCCGCATCGTCCGCACGGCACTGGCCAGCGGCGCGCCAGCCGAGTCGCGCGATGCGTTTGTGCAACAGGCCACCACGTGGCGCGAGCTGGCATACAACTGGTGCTTGCGCACGCCGCACTACGACACACTATCCGCCTTGCCCGCGTGGATTCAGCGGACGATGGCCGAGCACGAGCATGACCAACGGCCGCAGCACTACACGCTCGAAACGCTTGAGGCGGCACGAACGGGGGACGCGTTGTGGAATGCCGCGCAACGTCAACTGGTAGATACCGGCCTCATACACAACTACCCGCGCATGCTCTGGGGCAAAACGATGCTGCTTTGGACGCGCGACTACGAACAGGCTCGCGGCTGGCTGTTCCACTTGAATGACAAATACGCGTTGGACGGCCGCGACCCGAACAGCGTTGGCGGTATCATGTGGTGCTTGGGGTTGTGGGACAGACCGTGGGGCAACAAGCCAATTTGGGGCGGGATTCGACCGATGGTCACGGCGCGCGCACGACTCAAGTTTGATGTGCGACGCTACATCGCCAAATACGAACGCGACGGTATACTTCCCTTATGACGATGCCCGACCTCGACCCCCGCATTCTCCCATCGCTCGAGGCCGTGCGCGCTGCCGCCGTGCACGTGCGAAAGGTCATGCCGCCCAGCCGACTGGCGCGCGACGCGTACCTCTCGGGCGCGTGCGCGACGGACGTGTACTTCAAGTACGAGCTTGAGAATCCCACGGGTTCGTTCAAAGTGCGCGGCGCCTACAATGTGCTGGCCGGATTGCGGCCCGATGAACGAGCGCGCGGCGTCGTGGCCTCAAGTGCCGGGAATCATGGTCTCGGTGTCGCGTACGCGGCGCATGCCTTCGCCACACCGGCCATGCTGTACGTGCCCTGCGACGCGCCGCAAGTGAAGAAAGACGGCATTCGCGCACTCGGTACGACGGTCAATGATGACGCCGTCGACTACGACGCGGCCATGGTGCTCGCCAAGGCGCACGCGGAACACCACGGCGTGCGGTTCATCAATCCGTGCCTGGGTGTCGACTTGTTAGCGGGACAAGGCACTGTCGCGCTCGAACTGCTGGAACAGGTGCCCACGATGGGCACGGTGCTGATCTGCACCGGAGGCGGCGGTCTGCTGGGCGGCATGGGTGCGGTACTGCGTCGTATGGCACCCACGGTGCGCATCGTTGGTGTGCAGAGCGTGGAGACCGCCGCCATGACGAAGAGTGTCGCGGCCGGACGCGTTGTGGATTCGCCGCACACGCCAACGATCGCCGACGGCCTTGCCGGACAGATCGACGAGGACGCGCTCTACATTGGCCAAACATGCGCCGATGATCTCGTGCTGGTC
>JANPAK010000230.1:0-2005 GCA_031429925.1 Variovorax sp. | reverse complement strand
TGGCCGGTGTGGCGTCCTATATTGAACTGCGCGGCGGCGACGCACTGCAGCGCAAACCGCCGTGTGAAGTGCCCCAGCAAGGCGCAGTCATCATCACCAATCCGCCGTACGGCGAGCGCATTGAGGTTGCGGGTGTGGCTGGTGCCAGCGCGAGCCCACCCCGGGGCCGCTCCCGAGAAACGGCTGAGTTCAACGCTGAAGAAGGCGATTTCTTCCGTCAACTCGCAACCCATTGGAAGACGCATTTTGATGGTTGGACCGCTTGGCTGCTCGTGCCAGACATGAAGTTGCCCGGCAAGATGCGCCTGAAAGAGACTCGTCGGGTGCCGCTTTGGAATGGGCCGATCGAATGCCGGATGTTTCGCTTTGACATTCAGGGGCGTCGTGTTGCGCCAACGGATACTGCGCATGATGACCCCGATGCCCCCGCCGCGCCTGTCGTGCCATGAGTATGGCGTCTGAGCTGAATCCAGCAACAGCCCCGATCACGGTCGTCCTCGATACCAACATCGTCTTGGACCTTTTTCTCTTTCAAGACGCTCGCATTGAAGCTTTGCGCGGGCAATTGAGGGGCCAGCACATCCGCTGGATCGCCACGCCGCACATGCGCAGCGAATTGGAGCGTGTGCTAACTTACACGCATATTGCCGCCAAACTTACCTTCTATCAAAAGAACGCCCAAGAGATCCTCGCGGCCTTCGATCGCTCGGTGCAATGTGTGGAAGCGCCAGGCGCCAAAGCCCCTTACACCTGCACAGATCCAGACGACCAGGTCTTCATCGATCTCGCCTGTTATGCGGCCAGCATTGAACCGCTGCGCCAAGTGCAGCTTATCAGCAAAGATAAAGCCGTTCTCAGCATGCGAAAGCGCTTGGAAAGGCTGTCAGTCGTGGTTAAACAGCATTGCTGAAATCTCTTTTCCGTCAACGAGTCGAGCCGCTAAGCGATGGTTGTCACGTAGCGTACTATCAGCAATCAAGCGCAGGCACACATCTTGCCTTGATGATGTGTTACCAAGTACATTTTTTTGAAAGAATTTCATGAAACGCAAATTGCAAGCAGGCTTCACGCTCATTGAACTCATGATCGTGGTCGCGATCATCGGCATCTTGGCCGCTGTGGCGCTACCCGCATATCAAGACTACACCACCCGCGCGAAGGTTTCGGAGGTTGTCCTTGCTGCCTCAAACATGAAGACCACGGTTGCCGAAATAGCGTCGACGGCGTCGACGATGCCGGCCAGTGCAAGTGTGACGGCGGTCACACTAAACTCAAAATATGTTGATGTGGTTTGGTATCTTCAAACCAGTGCAACCGAGGGCCGTATCGTGGCGAGAGCACAGGGGGATTCTGCAATTACCGGCAAGTCATTGACGATCAACGGCGTGTTGGGTGCCAATGGCGCAATTGACTGGCAATGCGGGACAAACACGGTCCCAACAGCCCAAAAAATCGACGCTAAATATCGACCATCGAGTTGCCAATTTGGTGGCTAATGGCGTTCGCCATCTGAATCACTCAAAGCTATCTTCCGGGAGCTTTTTTGTGCTGAGTGAGTTATCCTGAAGCCGGCGGGTGGCTGTGCTGATATCGGTGTGCGCGGCGAATGGTCACTTTGCCCAAATTGGTGTGACATCAACGTTAGGCAAAAAATGCCAAACGGCTGCATTGTTGCTATTTAGTCAGGAGGATGGCACTTTTGTGCGTTTTTGTTAATCCATTGACGGCTTGTTACGCAAACTGGCGGCGGTGGCACGGCAAATGCTGCACCATCAAGTCTTCAAACCTTAGGAGTATCTAATGAAGCAAACCATCCAAAAGGGTTTTACCCTGATCGAACTGATGATCGTCGTTGCGATCATCGGCATCTTGGCCGCTGTGGCACTGCCAGCGTATCAAGACTACACCACCCGCGCAAAAGTCTCGGAAGCCATTTTGGCTGCGTCTTCGGCGAAGACCACTATCTCTGAGGCGGCCGCAACGCTGTCGCAGATGCCAGACGTTG
>JANPAK010000229.1:0-1866 GCA_031429925.1 Variovorax sp. | reverse complement strand
GTGGGCTTGGAGCCGAGCTGCTTGCTCACTTTGCGTGATGAGGCTTTGGTGATGGGTTTGGGTGCGGACGCGGTGTTGGTGAGCCAGCATGCTTTTCTTCTTGAAGAGTTTTTAGCGAGAGAGGCCAAAGCAGGCCGGCTAGAAGAACTCAAAGCCCAGCTCTCGCCAGCAAAACAGCCGATCTTGCTGCACGGTCATTGCCACCAAAAAGCCTTTGATGCCGTGAGCCCGATTCTTGAAGTGATTAAGCTGATTCCTGATGCCAAGCCCGAGCTGATCGAGAGCAGTTGCTGCGGTATGGCAGGCAGCTTCGGCTATGAGGCCGGTCATTACGAGGTGAGCATGCAAATGGCCGAGCTGAGCTTGTTACCTGCGATACGCAAACAACCCAATGCCATCGTGGTAGCCGACGGCACAAGCTGCCGCCATCAAATTCAAGACGGCACAGCAAGGGAGGCAATTCACGTGGCCCGGCTGCTAGCCAACCATCTGCTGAACTAAGCGCGCTTTCTCAACAGACGCGGTAGGACGAGCACCGCAATGATGATGACTAACAAGAACAGCGAACCCGGCCGCTCCAGAAACACCGTCCATTTGCCTTCACCGATCGACAGCGCATTGCGCATCTGAGCTTCAGCCAACGGCCCGAGAATCAGGCCAATCACGACAGGTGCAGTTGGAAAATCAAATCTACGCATCATCAGCCCGAGCAGACCAATGCCCCAAAGCAGGACCAGGTCGAACGCGCTTTGGCGCATGCCATAGACACCCACCGTCGCAAAAATCAGAATGCCCGCATACAAGTGCGCTTTGGGTATCTTGAGTAGCTTGACCCACAGGCCCACCAGCGGCAGGTTCAAAATCAACAGCATTACATTGCCGATGTAGAGTGATGCGATCAAGGCCCAAACGAGCGCTGCTGAGCTGGTAAAGAGCTGCGGCCCGGGCTGAATTCCATAGCTTTGAAAGGCGCCCATCAACACGGCGGTGGTGTTGGAGGTGGGAATGCCCAAGGTCAGTAAAGGAATCAAAGTGGCGGTGATCGCTGCGTTGTTGGCCGCTTCTGGTCCGGCCACACCCTCAATCGCACCCTTGCCAAACTCCTCGGGATTTTTGGACAGCTTCTTCTCGGCCGCATACGACAGGAAGGTAGGAATCTCGCTTCCACCAGCGGGAATCGTGCCAAAAGGAATGCCAATGGCGGTCCCGCGCAGCCATGCTGGCCATGAGCGCTTCCACTCTTGAGCCGTCATATGCACCTTGCTCATCGGGTTTTGAAACTCTACCACTTTGCCTTGGTAAAGCGCCAAATACAAAGCCTCGCCAATGGCAAACAAACCCACGGCGACCAACACGATTTCCACGCCATCGAGCATCTCGGGCACGCCGCCGGTGTAGCGCGGTTGACCAGAAATCTGATCCAGTCCGACCAAGCCCATGGCCAAGCCGAGGAAGAGGGCTACGACGCCCCGCAGCACACTGCCGCCCAGTACCGCACTCACCGCGCAGAAAGATAGCACCATCAACAAAAAATACTCAGGCGGCCCGAGCTTGACCGCATGCTCTGCAATGAAGGGCGCTGCCACGGTAACGACCACGGTGGCAATGGTGCCCGCCACAAAAGAACCTATCGCCGAAGTTGCAAGAGCCGCGCCCGCGCGGCCACTCTTGGCCATCTTGTTGCCTTCCATCGCCGTAATCAGCGATCCGGCTTCGCCAGGCGTATTCATCAAAATGGACGTGGTTGAGCCGCCATACATTGCGCCGTAGTAAATGCCTGCAAAAAAGATCATGGACGCGGTCACGTCCACCTGCGAGGTGATCGGAAGCAGCATCGCCACCACCACCGCGGGCCCAAGGCCAGGC
>JANPAK010000228.1:0-8633 GCA_031429925.1 Variovorax sp. | reverse complement strand
TTGAAACTTTGCAGCGTGTCGATTGGCAAATCGCTCAAATCCATGCCGCGTTCGCCGGCAAATTTCACGGCATGCGCGACGACTTCGTGGGCGTCTCGGAAGGGGAGTCCCTTTTTTACCAAGTAATCTGCCAAATCAGTGGCCGTGGCGTAGCCCTTCAAGGCAGCGCGCTCCATGGCTTCGGAGTTAACGGTGATGCCGCCTTGACGTGAGCCGTCTGCCTGCAACTGTCCGCCCATCATCTCGGCAAAGATGCGCAGGGTGTCTTTCAGTGTGTCCACAGTGTCAAACAGCGGCTCTTTGTCTTCTTGATTGTCTTTGTTATAGGCTAGGGGCTGGCCTTTCATCAGAGTAATCAATCCCATCAAATGGCCCACGACGCGGCCGGTTTTACCGCGTGCAAGCTCGGGCACATCGGGATTTTTCTTCTGCGGCATGATGGAGCTACCGGTGGTGAAGCGGTCTGCAATTTTGATGAAGGCAAAATTTTGACTCATCCAAATAATCAACTCCTCGCTCAGGCGACTGATGTGCACCATGACGATAGAAGCCGCTGCCGTGAATTCGATGGCGAAATCGCGGTCGCTCACGGCGTCAAGACTGTTTTGACAAACGCCCTCCATCCCAAGCGTCTTTGCGACACGCTCACGGTCAAGCGGATAGCTGGTGCCCGCCAAGGCGGCGCTGCCCAGTGGCAATTGATTGACGCGCTTGCGGACATCTTGCAAACGCTGCGTATCACGGGCAAACATCTCCACGTAAGCAAGCATGTGATGTCCAAAGCTCACAGGCTGCGCCACTTGCAAATGCGTGAAGCCGGGCAGGATGACATCGACGTTTTTCTCTGCGACAAAAAGCAGTGAACGCTGCAGTTCTTGGAGCAGCCCCGAAATAGCATCGATCTCGCCACGCAGCCATAGACGTACATCCGTAGCCACTTGATCGTTGCGACTGCGACCTGTATGCAGGCGTTTACCAGCATCGCCCACGAGCTGCGTAAGGCGTGCTTCAATGTTGAGATGTACGTCCTCTAAATCTAGCTTCCATTCAAACTGGCTACTCTCAATTTCAGAGCGTATTGCGCTCATTCCATGAAGGATAGAGGCATGATCTGCTTCAGAAATAATACCTTGCGCAGCCAGCATCTCTGCATGCGCGAGCGAACCCGTGATGTCTGCTTCCCAAAGGCGTTTGTCAAAAAACACGCTGGCGGTGTAGCGCTTAACGAGATCGCTCATGGGCTCAGAAAAGAGCGCCGACCAAGCTTCGGATTTTTTATCGAGTTGATTCATGCGATGGGCCATCAAGTATCGGAATAGGCAATCATGCGATCTGCGAGTGTAGCTAGGTGCTCGGGCAAAGGATACATATGCTGATACTGCTTGACTTGTTTGCCAATCAGGCGCACGCGATCGCCGTAGCTCAAAACACCTCGTGGCTGCAGAAGAGGTTGGTTCCAAGGGGGAATATCCGTTCGCTGGAACTCAAAAGCGCAGCTCATGCGAGGAGCATTTCCTGCGCGCTGGCTGGCATGAGAGCCCCAATGCAACACGGCCTGATTCCAGATGAAAAAATCACCCGGCGTGCCGGGCAAAGCGCGAACGTCTGGGTATTGAAAGTTCCACTCATTGTCCTGCGGTGTGCCATAGGTCGGGTCGCGATCAGCCGGCACGATGTACATACAACCGTTAAGGGTCGTCGCCTCCGTTAGCGGAATCCACGCGGTAACGCTAGTCGGCGAGCCGTCGGCCGCAAGGGCTTGATAGCCCTTGTCACGGTGTGGTCGCCAGCCCGATTCTTCTCTGGTTGAATCAACATGCCAGGCCCAAAAGTCTGGCAGCATGGCGTAGTTAGGCCCCAGCAAAGAGTCGATCACCGGATGCAGCTGATGCGCGAGCGCCCACATCTCGTCGTACATGAAGGCAAACACGGGCAATAGGCCCGCTTCGTTCAAGCGCGAGATCAAATCGGTCACATCAGAATAGGGTGTGTGCCACTGCGTGAGATTGCCGTGGAAGTAACCTTCTTGCCGTACCAGACCTCTGATGGTTTCAGCAGTATCTGCCTGCAAACTGGGCATGGCCACACTCGCCGACTGCTGCGATTGGATGCTCAAGCGTGGTGCATACTGAAGCCAGAAATCGATTTGCATCAGCGTATCGACGCTCATAGATGATTGTGTAAGGGTGGGAAGGGCTGGCATACTGCAGTTCTGTCGTAGATATACCGATTTTATTCGTCTTCCATCCATCGCTTGCGACACTGAATACCCTATGGAAACTCGCTTTGGAACCTCTCGCTTCGACCCCTTGAGTACGCAGCCCTTTTCAGGCGGCTCGAGCAAAAAGGCAATGGTCATCTCCCCATTGGAGCCAGTTTATGTGTTTGACGCGTGCCATGTGGGGGTGGTTTTGCGCGCCGTCTTGTCGGTCCAAGTGGTACTCGCGGTTGGCGTGATGTTTTCGGCAAGTGACTTGGAGTCGTGGCTGAGGCTCACGGCCATCATGACGGGAGGCACTTTGCCGGCCACCTTGCTGTGGCTCATTACCGCCTGTGGATTGAAGAAAATCTTGTATCGCCTATCGCGGTCCAGGCAATGGGCAGCCGGCGTCGGCTTAGGTGCGTTGGCAGGCCTGTACGGGTGCGCCATGCTTGCATTTGTCGGTTCCATCCATTCGCCTCCTTGGCTGGCTAGTGGGATTGCTGGCTCGTTACTGGCTTGCGCGCTGGTTGCTGTGTTGATATGGCGAGCTCAACAGCGCACGCCCGCAGGCGATGCTGCAAGGCTAGCTGAGCTGCAGTCGCGCATCCGACCTCACTTCCTGTTCAACACTCTCAATAGTGCTATCGCGCTGGTGCGCGACGAGCCCGCCAAGGCGGAGGTGCTGCTGGAAGACCTTAGCGAGCTGTTTCGAAGCGCGTTGGTGGATCAAGGCGAGGCGGTGACGCTGCGGCAGGAGATTGAGTTAGCGCAACGGTACCTCGCTATTGAGCAGATCCGCTTTGGATCACGCCTTCGCGTGACTTGGGTTATCGACCCCGACAGCCTACCGGCTCGCCTACCGCCACTATTGCTTCAGCCATTGGTTGAGAACGCTGTCCAGCACGGCGTTGAGCCCAGCGCCACAGGAGCTGACATCAAAATCAGTGCGCAAAAACGCGGCTCGAGTGTCGTGATTAAGATCACCAACACGGTACCCGCGGGGCAAGGCTCCGCAGGTCACGGTTTGGCACAAAACAACGTGCAAGAGCGATTGCGATTGCTGCATGATGTACAGGCCAGTTTTCGCACGACTTGGGATGGCGGTGTTTATCAAGTCAGGATGGAGGTGCCATTGTGAAGTCACCAGTACTGCAAGTGTTTGTTGTCGACGATGAGCCGCTCGCACGCTCGAGACTGAAAACGCTGTTGTTCGATTGTGAGGATCCCCCTTGCGTCGTTTGCGGTGAAGCCGGCGACGCCATGGAGGCCATGTCGGGCTTGCGGCGTGCCGTCGCGGATGTCGTGCTGCTCGACATCCATATGCCGGGTGCGGATGGCCTGCAGCTTGCTCGTGAGCTTCGCTCCATTCAGCCCGACTTGGCCATAGTGTTCGTGACAGCCCATGCTCAGCATGCCGTGGATGCGTTTGACCTAGACGTTATCGATTATTTGACGAAGCCCGTGCGCGCTGAACGACTGCTTAAAGCATTGCAGAAGGCGTTGTCAAGAAAAGCACCGCCTACGCGGACAGCTCCGCCAGACACCCTCCCATCGAACCAGAAATTCATCATCATTCAGGATCGCGGACGAACCGAGCGGGTGCCATTGGCCGACATCCTGTACTTCAAAGCAGAGCTGAAGTATGTGACCGTGCGTACTGCGCAACGAAGCTACATCTTAGATGGCTCATTGGCCGACCTAGAAGCGCAGCATAGTGACGGATTTTTGCGTATCCACCGAAGCACGCTCGTGGCAAGGCATGAGATGCGTGCCCTTGAGCGGTTTCATGGCGAGGCAGACGATGAGGATGGCGAAACTCAAGAAGGGTGGGCAGTTCGACTCATCAGCTGCGACGAGCCTCTACAAGTCTCGCGCCGCCAATTGGGAAGCGTGCGCACGGAGATCGCTCAAGCGCGATGATCTACTGAAGGCGTCGATGTGGCGATAACGCCTCCACCCAAGCACACCTCGCCGTCGTACATCACCGCCGATTGCCCAGGCGTCACGGCCCATTGCGCCTGCGGGAAGCTGAGTGAGAAGGCCCCTACATGGGCGCTAAATTCGCACACCGCGTCGGCTTGGCGATAGCGCGATTTGTTGCCATAGGTGCCATGCACCGCCGAGTCTTGGGGTGCACCACCGGCACACCAACTCACATCATCGGCCTGCAATGCACTTGAGAGCAGCCAAGGATGCTCATGGCCTTGCACCACCCAAAGCGTGTTTTTGGCCATGTCTTTTCGCGCCACATACCAAGGCGAATGCTCGCCGCCACCCCGCTGTGCCCCTTTTTCTTTCACACCACCAATGCCTAAGCCTTGGCGCTGCCCGAGCGTGTAAAAGCTCAACCCCACATGCTGACCAATCGTGCGCCCTTTTTCGTCTTTGATTGGGCCAGGCTCTTTACTAATGTAGCGGTTCAAGAACTCACGGAAAGGCCGCTCGCCGATAAAGCAAATGCCAGTGGAATCTTTCTTCTTTGCATTGGGCAATCCGATCTCCGAAGCAATGCGGCGAACCTCGGTTTTGTGTAGTTCGCCCACGGGAAAGAGCGTCTTGGCGAGCTGCTGCTGCTTCAAGCGATGCAGAAAATAGCTTTGGTCCTTGCTCGGGTCAAGACCTTTGAGCAATTCATAAAGTCCCGTCGTTTCGTTGGGACGCACTCGCGCGTAATGCCCCGTGGCGATTTTTTCTGCGCCCAAGCGCATCGCATGATCCAAGAAGGATTTGAACTTGATCTCTGCATTGCAGAGGATGTCTGGATTGGGCGTGCGCCCGGCCTGGTATTCACGCAGGAACTCAGCAAAAACGCGGTCTTTGTAATCGGCCGCGAAATTCACATGCTCAATCTCAATCCCCAGCACGTCAGCCACAGCCGCCGCATCGACAAAATCCACATTGCTCGAGCAATACTCGGAATCGTCATCATCTTCCCAGTTCTTCATGAAGATGCCGATCACGTCGTAGCCCTGTTGTTTGAGCAGGTGGGCGCTGACCGCAGAGTCCACGCCTCCGCTCAAACCCACGACGACGCGCTGTTTTTTACCCATAGCATTTGATTTTAGGTGTTTGGCGGGTTTTTCAAGTCGACAATGAAACCATAAAGCTGCTGGGCGGCAGGGCTCAACGCACGACCCCTTTGCGTGATCAACCCCATTTCCCGTTTCACAACCGGCGCGGCCAAAGGAATACTCACCAACAGGCCACTGCCTTGCGGCATGGCCAATCGCGGCACGACTGCCACGCCCAAACCCGCCTCGACCATGCCCAGCAGCGTTTGCACATGCCGAGACTCAAAAATCGGTTGTGGTCGCTCACTGATGCTCGCCAAGGCGCGTTCAATCAGCAGTCGGTTGCCCGAACTTGTACCGACGCTCAAGTACGCGTGATCTTTCAATTGCGCCCACTTCACGCTGCGCTGCTTGGCCAGGGCATGGTCGCTTCGACAGGCCAATACAAAGCGCTCTTGCAACAGGGGTTTGAACAGCATGCCGGCTTCTTGCTGCCCCAAGAAGTTCAGGCCAAAGTCAGCGTCACCCGAGCTAACAGTGGCAAGCACTTCGTTGGCATGAGCATCGTGAATGCGCACACGGATGCGGGGGAATTGCGCGTGAAACCGCTGTAGCACCTGCGGCAGAAAGTAACGGGTGGCTGAAGGCACGCAAGCTACTGTCACGATGCCATTGCGCTGCACCGCCAAATCTTCCATACCCAGAATCGTCGCATCCAGTTCATCGAGCATGCTTTGCGCTTTGCGCGCAAACTCGCGCCCGGTGTTAGACAAAGAGACTTTTCGGGTCGTTCGCTCGAGAAGGCGAACGCCGAGTGCGGCTTCTAGTTTGTCAATCCGGCGCGACAACGCTGGCTGCGATAAATGCAAAGACTGTGCAGCAGCTCGAAAACTCCCTAGGGCAGCAACGGCCGTGAACGCCTGCAAATCAGGTAAATCAAACTTGAAGTTCATGTGCGTATTTTGCATCAATCATTGCAAATGATGCAATTTACAAAGACCTTTTGTCGCCTCAGAATACGCACTGCTCTACCTTCTTCGCTCATCATGGATCTTCAACTCAACGACAAAACCGCCCTCGTCACCGGCGCCAGCGTCGGCATAGGCCGCGCCATCGCCAAGTCGCTTGCAGCAGAGGGCGTTCAACTAGCCATCTCCGCCCGCCGCGCCGACAAGCTGGACGAGCTGGCGGCGGAAATCGTGTCATCTGGTGGCAAAAAGCCCCATGTCATCACCTCTGACTTGTATGAGGACGATGCATCACGCGCCCTTGCCGCCAAAGCCTTATCTGCCCTGGGGCGCGTTGACATCTTGATCAACAATGCGGGCGGCTCGCGCAGTTTCAAAGAACTCCATGTGAGTGAAGAGGCTTGGCAAGAGGCCATCACCCTCAACTTTCACCGTCCGCGCCAACTGGCCGATGCCCTGATCGATCAGATGATTGCCAACAACTGGGGGCGCATCGTCAACATCACCGGCAAAAGCGAGCCCGAGCACATCAATGGCGCGTTTTGTGCGAAAGCAGGCATTCATAGCTGGGCCAAAGGTCTATCCCGCATGGTGGGCAAGAACGGCATCACGGTGAATTGCATTCCTCCCGGTCGCATTCATAGCGAGCAAATTTTTCGCAATTACACGCCCGAATACCGCCAATGGCAAAGCGACCATGAAATCCCTGTGGGGCGCTACGGCGAGCCGGAGGAACTGGCAAACCTCGCCACTTTCCTCTGCTCACCTTTGGCCGCCTACATCACAGGCGCTGTGATTCCAGTGGATGGTGGTTTGCGTAAGTACCAATTTTAAGCGCGCCGAAAACGGGCCAGTATTGCCCCTATATTCATTTTGGAGACATGCATGACCCCATTTTCAACCCGCCGCCGCCAAATCACTTTAGCCATGGGCGCGAGCGCTGTGGTTGCAAGCCCGCTGGCGGTCGCGCAAGCTTGGCCCGCTAAAAGCATTCGAATGATCGTCCCGTTTGCACCGGGCGGCACCAGCTCGGTTGTCGCGCGCACCATTGGAGATGAGCTGTCGCGCTTGCTTGGCGTGTCAGTGGTGATTGACAACAAGGGCGGCGGCGGCGGCGTCACCGCCATGGCAGAGGCTAAAGCCTCCGCTCCAGACGGTTACACGATTGTTGTCACGCACGTCGGTACTTTGGCGGTCAACCCGTTCATGCTCAAGAACCAGCCCTACAGTGTCGAAAAAGACTTCACTCCAATCACTCTTCTAGCAAAAGTACCGAATATTTTTGTGATCAATCCAGAAGTTCCAGCGCAAAACTTTAAAGAGTTTGTTGCGCATGTGAAGAAAAATCCCGGGCGGTTGAACTACGGTAGCGCAGGCAATGCTAGCGCAGGGCATTTGGCAATGGAATACCTCAAGATGGTAACGGGTATGTTCATCACCCATATTCCCTATCGCGGTACTGGCCCTCAACTGAACGACTTGCTGGCCGGCCGCACTCACGCCAGCAGCGCTGGCACCCCAGCCTTGCTACCACACATCAACGGCGGCAAGCTTCGCGCGATTGCAACGGGTACGCTCAAGCGCATCTCTGCCTTGCCTGATGTGCCCACCGTGCAGGAAATGGGATTCAAAAATTTTGAAACCAGCCAGTGGTACGGCCTACACGCCCCTGCGGGTACGCCAGCTGCGATTGTCAAACGCATCCAGGAAGAGTGCGCGAAGGCGATGCTTTCGAAGGCGGTGCAAGAGCGCTTTTCAATCGACAATGCGGAAGCTGGCGGCGGTCCGTCTGCTGAGTATGCCGCCTACATTGCCGCCGAGCAGAAGATTTGGAAGAACGTCGTCGAGCGCACAGGTATGAAGCCTGATTAGTCTGATCAAAAAGTATCAAGCTCACGATGGCCAACCACCCGACTTTCACCGCTACGCCCACGCTACACATTCCAAGCGCGCGAGGAACTTGCGATGCGCTGGAATGGCAGGCGCGCGTTGATCTGGCGGCCTGCTACCGATTGATTGCCATTTACGGCATGTCTGACATGGTGGCCAATCACATCTCGATGCGGGTGCCGGGAGGAGTGGAGGCATTTCTCATCAACCCCTATGGCATGTTGTATGAAGAGATCACTGCCTCCTCCCTGATCAAGGTCAATCTTGCGGGCGATGTTCTTTATACGCCTGACTTTTCTGCTCAAAACGAAGGGCTCGATTACGGCATCAATCGCGCAGGTTACGTGATTCACAGCGCCATCCATGCGGCCCGGCCGGAAGTCGGCTGCGTGATTCATACGCACAGCTGGGCTTCGATGGCAGTTTCCAGCTTGGAGTGTGGCTTGTTACCCATCACGCAGACTGCGATGCGTTTCCTCAAAATCAGCTATCACGACTATCAAGGTGTGGTTTTGGACGATGCGGAGAAGGCCTCTCTCGTTGCCGATCTTGGCAGCGGCG
>JANPAK010000227.1:0-2771 GCA_031429925.1 Variovorax sp. | reverse complement strand
GACATGCGCCAGAAACGCGGCCTGGTTGCCCCAGGGCGCTTCATCGGCGATGCGCTCGTCCACCGACATGCCGTCGGCGCCGCAGCGGTCGGGCACGGCCGTGTTCAGCGTGCCCAGGGTGACGGTGCCGGCCACGGTGCCGGGGGTGCAGGTGGCCAGGGCCGGTGCGGCCATGGCCAGGCACAGGCTGGCAGCGGCGAGGGCGGTGAGGGGGTGACGCATGGTCTGCCTTGCTGGATGGAAGTCTGGAAGGGAAGGGCGGCGCACGCAGCGCATGGCGCCGGGTCAGCCGCGCCGGCGGCGCGCCGCGGCGCCCAGCACCGCCAGGCCGCCGGCCATCAGCAGCCAGCTGCCAGGCTCGGGCACGGCGCTGATCGTGACGTCGGCCCACACGGCCTTGTGGTCGCTGCTGGGGTAGTTGGCGTACAGGTTCTGGTCACGGAAGTTGCCGACCAGGTCGTAGACGTCGCCGGTGGTGTTGGGTGCGTTGCGGTTGGGGTCGGCCGGCCAGAAGACGCCCGCACCGGTCATCGCCAGGTTGGCCGATGGCAGCACGTAGTCGACGCGCAGGTTGCCCGGCGTCGCATCGCTGAAGTCGGCGGTATCGAACTTTGGGTCTTGCCGGTGCGACTGGTTGGCGGTGCCGTTGTTCGTCGGGTCGGTGGCTGCCGCGGTGCCGCCTGCGCTGGCGGGAGTCAAGGCTGTATTCACCAGCGGGTCGAGCAGCAACTGGCCGATCGCATTCGGGCCGGCGCCGACGGTGTTGGTGGCCAGGCAGGCGGCCTTGTAGCTGTCGCCATCGCAGAGGTCGGCGTTGTAGTCGCCCGCGATGACAAACATCGAACCCGCCGCCAAGCCACCGAAGCTGCCGCTGTCGTCGTAGATGTAGTTGGCGCCGCCGATGTAGTCCTGCCAGAACCTGATTTCGTCGTGGTTGCGTTTGCCGTTGCGGTCTTCGGCGCCATCGAAGACCGGCGGCGTCGGGTGCGCGGTGAGGAAGTGCACGTCGCGCCCGTTGACGCGCACGGTGACGTCGACATGGTTTTTCGACGACAGGCGCAGCGCGTCGGTTTCGGCGGGTGAGTAAAACGCCGACAGGTTGGTCGCGCCGGCGGCCGGATCGTTGGTCAGCAGGTTGCCCGGCATGTCCTTCCACTTGAAGGTCTGGAAGCTGCGCACGCCGACGATCTCGTACTTCGAATAGACCGTGAAGCCGAACTGGCCACCAAAATTGCCGAAGCCGAAGGCGTCGTTGCCACCGCTGACCGCGCCGCTGTTGTCGAGGTCAAAGCCCGAGGCCAGGCCGGTGTTGGTGTTCGGGGTGTAGCGCCAGGCGTAGTTCAGCGCCGCGCTGGCGACGCGGCCGGTGGCGCCGCCACCCTGCCCGGCGGCCAGAAAGTTGTCCTGGAAGAGTTTGGCCGCCTGGCTCGAATAGCCCAGGCCCATCGCCGCGCTGCTGGCGGTGGGCGTGCCGTTGAAGTCGAAGTCGAATTCGTTGACGAGCAGCACATCGGCGCGCACCTTCTGCAAAGTCTCGGCGACGTATTGGGCTTGCAGCACGCGCTTTTGCTGGCTGCTCAAGCCTGCGACGCTGGCCGCCCAGCTGACCGAGTTGTCGACGATGCCGGGCTGCGCAAGGTCGCTCAGCAACTGACCGCTGGCGTCGCGGTTGAGCGAGGCGTTGAAGGTCGCAAAACGCACTGGCGTCTGGGCCGCTGCGATACCGGCCGTGGCGCACAGGACCGCCAGCGCGATCGGGGTTTTGAGGGACTGAAAGCGGGTTTTCATGGGCAAGCTCCGTTGAGGTGCCGCGGCGCGGGGACTGCGCCTCGTGGCTTGGAGCGGGCACTCTCGCCGCGCGACATGACAAGGCCGTGAAGGTCGCCGGCATGCATCCGGACATCGGCCTGACACGTAAGCAGCACACAGTCCGGCATTGCAGGTGCACCGCCATGAACCACACCCCCGCCGAACCCCCGCTTTACCGCAGCGAAGCCTTTGCCGAAGATGTGCTCGACCTCGTCGCGCCGTTGCCGATTGCGCAGGACACGCACCGGCTCGCAGGCTGGCCGGCGCGTTGGCTGGTCAACGGGCTGCCTGCCGCGGTCGCGCTGCTCGGAGTTGCTTTTGCGGTGCTGCCGCCACCAGGCTGAGGTAGCCGCCGCCGCTGTCGTTGTCGTCGCTTACGGCGCGTTGCTGACACCCGAAGCGACATGCCCGGCCGGCACATGTGCCGCTGCCGAGTCGACATGACCGGTCTGGTCGTCGAAGAAAAAATCCGGCTCGAACTCGCGCAGAAAAGCGCCCTTGGCGAGACCGCCGAGGAACATCGCTTCGTCGACATCGATATGCCAGTCCATCAGCGTGCGGATCGCGCGTTCATGCGCCGGCGCGCTGCGTGCGGTGACGAGTGCGGTGCGGATGCGCATCGTCGCCGCAGGGCCCTGCTGCAGGCGCTGCAAGGCTTCGAGCAGCGGCTTGAAAGGCCCGGCGGCCAGCGGTGTTGCCGCGCGCGCACTTTCATGCGCCTGGAAGGCCGCCAGCCCGGCGTCCTGGTAGACCCGCTCTGATTCGTCGGAGAAGAGCACGGCGTCGCCGTCAAAGGCGATGCGGACTTCCGTAGGGTGCGCGTCCGAGGCGCGTTTGCTGTGCGGATAGACCCGCGCCGCGGGCACATCGGCGGCAAGTGCGCTGCGCACATCGGCTTCGTTGGTCGACAAGAACAGGTTCGCGGCCAGCGGCTTGAGATACCGCCAGGGGCTTTCGCCGCG
>JANPAK010000226.1:0-6209 GCA_031429925.1 Variovorax sp. | reverse complement strand
CTGACGAAGTGCCAGCGAAAATAGCTTAACTTTTTGCGACTAGCTCTTTGAGCATCATGAATAACTTGAACTTGAGGTGCAATCATCACCTTGTATCCGGCAAATTTCAATCGCATGCAAATGTCTACATCTTCGTAGTACATAAAGTAGCCTTGATCAAAGCCCTTCACAGCCTGAAACGCTTGACGATTGAATGCAATGAACATGCCTGCCGTCCAGTCCACAACGATTGAATCTTGGCTGATGCTGTAATCAACGGTCTTTTGTTGCGCACCTAGTAGAAACCGCTTGATGATCGTAGTTAAGCTAGGAAACGCTCTGGCGCTATCCTCTGCTAGACCCGCAGGGGACATAACTAGCGGGGCGCAGCAACCAACGCGAGGTTGGTGCAGATTTTTCCATAGCTGATCAAACGGTTGATCGTGAAACCTGATGTCTGGGTTCACAATGATGAAGGCTTGTCCTAAGCTTTGTGCAAATGCATCATTGTGATTGTGACCAAAACCTTTTCGCTGCGAGTTGCGAATGATCTTGATGGGAAGTGCGCGGAATGCTTCTAAGAAAGTCTCATCTTCAGGGACATTGAGCGTAATCAGAATTTCATATCGTATGAAGCCTGCTCGCTCAAAATCACTAAGGAGATTTTTTATCAATGCACCTTGACCGTGGCTAACAATTGAAAAGCTGAGGTCTACGGCGGGAGAAGCCTGCGCGGGTGGTTCAAGCATGGTTGGAAGTGTAGCCAATTCCCGGATGTGCGAGCAGCGTATCGATGACACCCTTCTCATTCGAAAGATGTAGTTGCTGGATAGCTTCGATTGTTTGAAGTGCCCAATATAAGTCAACATGCCCAGCATCATTGGACACCATGATTTTTGGATGCGCTGTTTTTACAGGTGAGTTGGCAATCAGTAGCTCTTCGTAGAGCTTCTCTCCTGGCCGCAACCCGACAAACTCAATTGCAATCCCGCCATCCGGATGTGCTTCGGTGGACTCGTAGTTACCCGAAAGCTGTATAAGAGTCTTGGCTAAATCTAGTATCTTGACGCTTTCACCCATATCGAGAACATACACGGATGCTGTATCGCAATGTTCGGTGGTCATGGCAGCCGCCTGTATGACGAGCAGAGCTGCCTCAGGAATTGTCATAAAGTAACGGGTAACTTCAGGATGCGTTATCGTGATTGGCCCGCCATTTTTAATCTGCTCCTTGAACTTCGGGATCACAGATCCAGATGAGCCGAGCACATTTCCAAAACGAACGATGCTGAATCTCGTTAGGTGTGCATTTCCATCATGTTTGTTGGCGACTGCCTGAAGTATCATTTCTGATATGCGCTTACTTGCTCCCATAACGTTTGTTGGACGAACAGCCTTATCTGTGCTCACAAGTACCATGGTTTTTACATTGGATTTCGTTGCGGCGAGCGCCACGTTGTATGTACCCAATACATTGTTCTGTAGCCCAGCGACAGGGTTGCTCTCAACGAGGGGCACATGTTTGTACGCAGCCGCGTGATAAATGGTGTCCGGCTTACAGCGTTGCACCGCTTGCTCTATTTGCTGTTGGAATTGCACGTTAGCGAGAATGGGAGATAGCTTTAATCTCAAACGCGTTGCAATGGGTTGTAGCTCCTCGGTGATTGAGTACAGAAAAAACTCGTTGAGATCGAGCAACACCAATTCACGCGGCGACAATTGAAGGATCTGGCGACATAGCTCACTCCCAATTGAGCCCCCGGCTCCCGTAACCATGACAACTTTATCCGTAATATTTTTGCTCAGTAGACTCTCAATGGGAGAAACAGGATCGCGCCCCAGTAGATCGTCTAGCTCAACCTCACGAAGTTGATTCTCTGTGACCTTGCCTTGCGCCAAATCTGATAAGCGGGGTAGCGTTCGGACGGCTAAACGATAACCACTGAGCTGTTGGATGATTTCGTTGCGACGACTGCGAGAGAGTCTTGGCATTGCTAGCAATACATCGCGCACTGGATACCGCGAGACTAGATCATTGAGCAACTTGGGGTTGTAGATTGGCGTATCCAGAATGCGCGCGTGATGAAGGCCAGCATTGTCATCCAAAAAGCCAACGATACGCGTTTGACCGCTTGCTTTCAGCGATGCAGCGAGCTGTTGACCGGAGTTGCCAGCCCCGTAAATGAGCACGCCGGGAAGCTCTTCGTTGCTGCTTTTGCTGTTGGCTTGTTCATTGAGAAGTTGGCTAGCCAGAATGCGTATGAGCGCCAATCCAACTAAGAGAAGCATTGGCTGCAAAATGCCAATGGTGCGCGGCACCAAGGGAAACCCATAAACTGTGAAAACTGCGCTGTAAATTAATGCATAGATACCAATTGCACGCAACGCGGCAGTAATCGTTTGCCGGCCTACGTAGCGGATGACTGTGTGGTAAAAGCCGAAGGCTGTTAGCAGAGGAATGGCCAGAGCGACCGACAATAGGACGGCGAGCCATTGGTAGCCGGAAAGACTCACCCAGCTTTCAAAACGGAAACAGATGGCGAGCCAGACGGTGAGGACGCACAGCGCTGAATCGGCCATGACAGCCAGCGCCTTTTTAGCACTGCGTGGCAGCGCCAGCAGACTTTCAATACGTCGCGTGGCTGCTACAGATTGCATCAGTGAGACACGCCTTGAGATCGCAGCGTCTGTGTGAAGGTTCGCCAGATAATTTGGATGTCGAGTGTTAAGCTTTTCGTATGCAAGTAGGTCGCATCGAAGCTGACTTTGTCGGGGATGGAGAGTTCGTCGCGGCCGTTGATTTGCGCCCAACCAGTGAGGCCTGGGACGAGCTGGTGTACGCCTTGGCTGGTGCGCAAGGCGATCAGATCGTGCTGGTTGAAGAGGGCGGGGCGCGGGCCGACGAAGCTCATATCGCCTTTGAGTATGCACCAGAGCTGAGGCAATTCATCGAGGCTGGTTTTGCGGATGAAGGAGCCGATGGGGGTGAGCCAAGCTTCCGGCTTGTCCAGCAAATGCGTGGCTACCGCTGGGGTGTCGGTGCGCATGCTGCGGAATTTTGGCATTTTGAAGATGGCGTTGTCTTTGCCGACGCGATCTGACCAATACAGCGCGGGGCCTTTGGATGAGAACCGCACTGCTACTGCCACGAGCAGCATTGGCCAGACCAGCACGGTCAATGCCAGCAGCGCCAAAAGCAGATCGAAGCAGCGTTTCACAGTGGTTTTACAAGAAAAAATGGCTGGTAGCCTATATAAAATATGCGCAGGATGCTATGAATTTTATAGTGCATCATGATGCGGTGGGAGAACTTAATCCGAGCTTATCTAGCAAGTCGCTCACCAGCTCCAAGCGAATCAAAGGGCTGTCTAGCTCTAGCAGCCGCTGCTTCATCTCAAGAGGCAGAGGGAGTAGTTGGCACCAGCGGTTGGCCAACCAGCTGCAATCTGAGAGCTGAGCCTCTGAAGGCTGGTCGGCGAACAGGTCGCTTTGCGTGCCAGCAGGCATGCGCGCGAGCACGCTTTCAAACAAACTGCGGCAGGTTGCCAGCTCTTGCGGCACGCTCACCACTGAATCTTCAGGCAAGTAACTCACATCGGCCATCCACAGGCCATGCTTGAGCCGCTCGATGCGCGCGGTGCGAAAGCGCTGCTGGCCGAGGCAGCGGATCACACGCAGGCCAGGCTGTGGCACTTCATGATGGGTGATGGTGGCCACCGTGCCAACTTGCGCAAAGATTTCGCTTTGACCGGGCTTAGCTACTTCCTGACCCTGCGTGAGGCTCACGATGCCAAAGGGCGCGCCGTTGTCGATGCAGCGGCGGATCATGTCCAGATAGCGCACCTCAAAAATCCGAAGCGGCAGCACCGAGCCCGGATAGAGCACCGAGCCAAGAGGAAAAAGAGGAAGATTGTTCAGAACCACGGCCGGTTGAGAGGCAGTTTCAGGAGACGGCTTCAGCGGGCTGGCGTTGCAGCATGGCCAGCACCGAAGCGATTTTTGCACGCAGCTCACGGCGGTCGCAGATGAAATCAACAGCGCCTTTTTCCACGAGGAACTCTGCGCGTTGGAAGCCTTCTGGGAGAGTTTGGCGCACGGTGTTTTCAATCACTCGCGGGCCGGCAAAGCCGATCAATGCCTTTGGCTCGGCAATCACCACATCTCCCACGAAAGCAAACCCAGCGCTCACGCCGCCCATGGTCGGATCGGTGAGCACGCTGATGTAAGGCAAGCCCTTCTTGGCCAAACGGGTCAGAGATGAATTGGTTTTGGCCATTTGCATGAGCGAGAGCAGGCCTTCTTGCATGCGCGCACCTCCGGTGGCCGTGAAGCAGATGAAGGGCACTTTTTGCTCAATGGCAGTATGTACGCCACGCACGAAGCGCTCCCCCACGACCGAGCCCATCGAGCCGCCCATGAAGTCAAACTCAAAGCAGGCCACGACCACTTCCAAGCTATGGATAGCGCCACCCATCACAATCAGCGCGTCGGTCTCGCCGGTGTCTTCCAGTGCCTGCTTCAAGCGTTCGGGGTACTTGCGGCTGTCCTTGAACTTAAGCGCGTCAACGGGGATGACTTCCTGGCCGATCTCGTAGCGACCTTCCGAATCCAGCAGACCGTTGAGTCGGGCGCGAGCGCCAATTCTGTGATGATGCCCGCATTTGGAGCACACCATTTGGCTTTGCTCCAAATCAGTTTTGAACAACACCGTTTCGCAGCTCGGGCATTTCGTCCAAAGACCTTCGGGCACACTTCGGCGCTCGGTCGGGTCAGTTTGTTCGATTCTAGAGGGCAGGAGTTTTTCTAGCCAAGACATAGGGGTCTCCAAACGTATTTCAGGAGTCTAGCGCAGTACGGATATTGCGCAAGAATTTCGCAGCCGTGGCAGTGACTTTTTCATGGGGCTGATCTTCGATCAGTTGGATCAAGCGACTGCCGATGACCACAGCATCGCTGACGGCTGCCACGGCCTTTGCCGAAGCCGCATCGCGGATGCCGAAGCCCACGCCAACGGGCACGTTGACGAATTGCTTGATGCGCGGCACGGCCAGCGCTACCGCTTGTGTGTCAAGTGCGCCCGAGCCAGTGACACCTTTGAGCGAGACGTAATACACATAGCCACTGGCGAGCTCGCCCACCAGCTTCATGCGCTTTTCGGTCGATGTCGGGGCAAGCAGGAAGATCAAATCCAAGCCGTTCGCTCTCAATTTAGTAGCAAATTCCGTACATTCTTCAGGCGGATAGTCCACAACCAGCACACCATCGACACCGGATGCGGCTGCATCGCGAATGAAGGCATCTTCGCCATGCTTGAAGTCATAGCGTTCCACAGGATTGGCATAGCCCATGAGCACCACGGGAGTATTGGCATCCCTGGCGCGGAAGGTTTTCACCATATCCAAGACCTGCGTCATGCCTATGCCAAGCGCCAAAGCGCGGTCGCCCGCTTTTTGGATGACCGGGCCGTCGGCAGACGGGTCAGAGAACGGTACGCCCAGTTCAATGATGTCTGCACCTGCGCCGACCATGGCGTGCATCAAATCGGGTGTGATGTCGCGGTAGGG
The DNA here is from genome assembly GCA_031429925.1 of Variovorax sp. Classification (GTDB taxonomy): domain Bacteria; phylum Pseudomonadota; class Gammaproteobacteria; order Burkholderiales; family Burkholderiaceae_C; genus JANMDU01. The sequence continues at coordinate 666 of JANPAK010000226.1, read as the reverse complement.
GAAGCCAGCGGTGACGTAGGGGATCAGCGCTTGGCGGTTTTGCGCCTTTAAAGCAGCCATGCATGCGGCAATGCGACTCATCGCTTGAACTCCACCACTTGAGCGCCTTTGACGGATTCGCCTTGGCAGGACGGCCGGCAATAGAAATCTGCTCGCGAAAGATCGGCCACTGTGCCAATGTCTTTATCACCACGTCCAGACAAATTGACCAAAATCGACTGATCCTTGCGCATCGTTTTCGCCATTTTCATGGCATATGCAATGGCGTGGCTCGATTCCAGCGCGGGAATGATGCCTTCGGTGCGACACAAATAGTGAAACGCATCTAAAGCCTCTTTGTCGGTGATGCCCACATACTCCGCACGCTTCGTGTCGGAGAGCCAAGCATGCTCTGGGCCAACGCCGGGATAGTCTAAGCCGGCGCTGATCGAATGTGTTTCGATGATCTGACCGTTATCGTCTTGCAAAACATAGGTACGGTTGCCATGCAGCACACCTGGTTGGCCGCGCTGGATGGAGGCGCTGTGTTTGCCAGAATCCAAGCCCTCGCCAGCGGCTTCCACACCGATCAGGCGGGTGTTTTCAAATGGAATGTAAGGGTGAAAAATGCCCATCGCATTGCTGCCGCCGCCCACGCAGGCGACAACAGCATCGGGCTGTTTGCCA
>JANPAK010000225.1:0-2772 GCA_031429925.1 Variovorax sp. | reverse complement strand
ATGTCTTCTGAAAGGAGTTGAACCGTTTTTCAGATGGACTCAAGTTATAATTTAAGTTATAACCACGCGAGCCCAGCATGCAAGCCCTCAAACTCACTCAAATCGGTAATTCCCTCGGCATCATCCTGCCCAAAGAGATTTTGGCGCAGATGAAAGTGCAGAAGGGCGATCAGTTGTTTTTCACGGAAGCGCCGGATGGGTATCGGCTCACGCCTTATCGTGCGACGGCTGAAGCACAGCTTAAAGCGGGGCGGGAATTTATGCATGATTTCCGCGATACCTTTCGCGAATTGGCCAAGTAATGGGGCTCTCTAGCAATGAGCCCAGACTCTGGCACTGGGTGGACAAGGACGTATTGCTCGCGCTGCATGATGAAAGTTTGGCGGAACATGGCGGCGGGATTGGCTTGCGCGATCCGGGCTTGCTCGAATCGGCTTTAGATCGCCCAAAGAATCTCGCTTTGTATGGATCACCGGATGTGGCTGAGCTTGCTGCTGCTTACGGCTACGGCTTGGCAAGGAACCATGCTTTTGTTGACGGAAACAAGCGCGTGGCGTTTTTGGCAATTGGCTTGTTTTTGTACAGTAACGGCTTTCGTTTGCGAGCCAGCCAGAGTGAGGCGACACAGACGATTTTGGCTTTGGCCGCAGGTGAATTGGCAGAAAATCAGCTTGCGCTTTGGGTTCGCGAGCATTCAGTATCGCAGTGAGATGAGTTGGTTAAAATTTAAGTGTTTTCGGGCTATAGCCCTTATAAAATATGCGCAAGACGCTATCAAAATATGAGTGAAAAACTGCTTGCCATTAAAGGCATGAATGACATCCTCCCGCCGGATTCCGCGCGATGGGAATGGCTGGAAGAGAAGGTGCGCGGCCTGATGGCTCGGTATGCCTACCGCAATATTCGCACGCCGATCGTGGAGCCGACGCCGCTGTTTGTGCGCGGTTTGGGCGAAGTCACAGATATTGTTGAGAAGGAAATGTATTCCTTTGAAGACAAGCTCAATGGGGACAAGCTCACTTTGCGGCCTGAGAACACAGCCGGTGTGGTGCGCGCCGTGGCTGAGCATTCGATGCTGTATGAGGGCGGCAAGCGCCTGTATTACATGGGGCCGATGTTTCGCCATGAGCGGCCGCAGCGCGGGCGCTATCGGCAGTTTCACCAAATTGGCGCGGAGGCGCTGGGGTTTTCGGGCGCGGAAGTGGATGCCGAGCTGATCCTGCTGGCCGATCAACTTTGGAACGAGTTGGGGCTGAAAGACGTGCGGCTAGAGCTCAATAGCCTCGGGCAGCCCGAGGAGCGCAAGGCGCATCGCGCGGCATTGATCGCTTATTTGGAGCAACACCAAGACGTGATGGACGAAGAGGCCAAGCGGCGCCTGCACACCAATCCGCTGCGGATTTTGGACACCAAAAATCCGCAAATGCAGGACATGGTGAACGCTGCGCCGAAGTTGATCGATTATCTTGGTGAAGCATCTTTGGCGCATTTCGCGCAAGTTAAAGCTATTTTGACGGCAAATAACGTAACTTTCACGATCAATCCGCGTTTGGTGCGCGGGATGGATTACTACAACCTCACCGTTTTTGAGTTCATCACCACAAGCCTGGGCTCCCAGGGCACGATCTGCGGCGGCGGGCGTTATGACTATTTGATCGAGATGATCGGCGGCAAAGCGGCCCCGGCCGTGGGTTGGGCGCTGGGCGTGGAGCGGGTGCTGGAGTTGATCAAAGAGCACGGCGCGGCGGTGCCGCAGCCTGTGCCCGATGCCTATGCCGTGATTCCTGACGCAAGCTCGCTGCCCTTGGCGATGCAGTGCATTCAGGCCCTGCGAGCACGCGGCGTGAGCGTGCAAATGCATGCGCCAGCAAATTCGGCAGATGGCATGGGAAGCTTCAAAAGTCAGTTCAAAAAGGCTGATGGCTCGGGTGCTCGGTTTGCGTTGATCTTTGGTGGGGATGAGTTGGCTGCGGGCAAGGTCGCGGTCAAGCCGCTGCGAGCCATGCCGGGAGCCCACAGCCCGGCTGAGCAATGCTTGGTGACCCTGTCTGACACTGCCGAACTCGCGCTCGCGCTGGCGGCCTAAAAATACGCATTAAATCCCAGATTAGTCTATACCCAATCTGCGCAATATGCTATCTATTTTGTAGCGACTGATGACAAATTGCGCATCGGTGCGCACCCTCTACAATCACCGCATTGGATTCCCACATCATGGCAATGAAACATCTCGACCTCGAAGAACAAGAGCAACTTGACAAAATCAAGGCATTTTGGAAGCAGTTTGGCGGCATCATCAGTGGCGTGCTGATCCTCGTGTTTGGCTCGATTGCCGCTTACAACGGCTGGCAGTTGTGGCAGCAGAGCCAATCGGCTAAAGCAGCGTCAATGTATGACGAAGTCGAGCGCGCCGCGCAAAGCGGGGACCCCGCCAAGATCAGTCGTGCTTTTGCAGACATGAAGGAGCGCTTTGGCGGCACGACGTATGCCACCCAAGCCGCACTGCTTTCGGCCAAAGCCCTGTACGACAAAGGCCAGGTGGAGCAAGCTAAAGCTCCCCTAGAGTGGGTCGCGTCCAGCGCCAAGGACGAAAACTATCGCGCGGTGGCTAAGCTGCGCTTGGCCTCAATATTGTTTGAGGGTAAGGGTTATGACTCAGCTCTCAAATTACTGGAAGGCTTGCCCAAGGAGTTTGAGGGCTTGGCTGCTGACCGTAAAGGCGATATCTTGCTGGCTCAAAGCAAGCGAGACGAGGCGAAAGCCGCGTTCGAG
>JANPAK010000224.1:0-5314 GCA_031429925.1 Variovorax sp. | reverse complement strand
ATGTGGTACTGAACGCGCAAGAGATCGCCTGTGACCGCAGCATCGTACATATCTTTCCAATCGCCACCGGACATAGATATTGCTTTCGTTAGGGTCGGATCAAGCGCTGGCTTGCGCGAGTTGCAACGCGAGGCGGTTGTGCTTCTCAATCAAGACCGATAAATCCACCGTCGTCAGCTGCCCGTCGCGCACCACGACTTTGCCGTTCACAACCGTGCAGGCCGCCTGCGGGCTGGCGCACAGCAGGAGGCTGGCGACCGGGTCATGCACCGCGCCACCGGCAAAGCTTAGGGTGCGGAGGTCAAACAGCGCGAGATCAGCGCACATGCCGGACGCGATGTGGCCGATGTCTGGGCGGCCTAAGACTTGTGCGCCGCCGCGTGTGGCGATTTTGAGAGTGTCGCGGGCGGTCATCTCGGCGGGGCCAAGATCGCAGCCGAAGAAACGTCGGCCATTGCGTTCTTCGGGCGGCTGCATCGCGCGACCGACGCGTGCCAGCAGCATGGCTTGGCGCGCTTCATTGACCATGTGAGCCGCATCGTTGCTCGCGCTGCCATCAACACCCAGGCCCACGGGCACGCCGGCATTGAGCATTCTGCGAATCGGCGCGATGCCCGAGGCCAGCCGCATATTGCTGCACGGGCAGTGCGCCACGCCGGTGCGCGTGGCCGCAAAAAGGCTGATGCCTTCGTCATCGAGCTTCACGCAATGGGCATGCCAGACGTCAGCGCCCGTCCAGCCGAGATCGTGGGCATATTGGGCGGGGGTGCAACCGAATTTCTCTTGGGAGTAAGCGATGTCGTGATCGTTTTCCGCCAAGTGCGTGTGCAAGCGCACGCCATGATGCCGCGCCAATACCGCCGATTCACGCATCAAATCGCGGCTCACGCTGAATGGCGAGCAAGGCGCGACCGCCACATGGAGCATGCTGCCGTGCGCCGCATTGTGGTGTTGCTCAATCAAACGCTGCGTGTCTTTGAGGATGGCATCTTCTTTTTCCACGACGCGATCTGGCGGCAAGCCGCCCGCGCTTTGGCCGACGCTCATGCTGCCGCGCGTCGCTGTGAAGCGCATCCCGATCTCGCGAGCGGCTTCAATGCTGTCGTCGAGCTTCACGCCATTGGGGTAGATATACAGGTGATCGCTGCTTGTCGTGCAGCCCGACAGCAGCAGCTCGGCCATCGCCGTTTGCGTGGAGACGCGGACCATTTCCGGCGTAAGGTTCGCCCAAATCGGATACAGGCCGCGCAGCCAGCCAAACAGCTCGGCGTTTTGCACCGCAGGAATCGCTCTGGTGAGCGATTGATACATATGGTGGTGGGTGTTGACCATGCCGGGCATCACCAGATGGCCGCGTGCATCGATCACCTCGTCCACGTGGCCGCCCGCGCTTTGCAGCAGCTCTTGTGCAGAGCCGATGCCTTCGATCAAGTTACCGCGAATCAGCAGACTGGCATCAAGCAATTCGCGGTCCGCATCGTCCATCGTGGCGATGCAGGTGGCATTTTCGATGAGTAGGGTACGCATATCATTAACTATCAATTTAATAGCAATTTGCGCAGTATCTGTAAGGGCGATTTGCCATTTTTGGCACTATTTCATCTGCTGCGGTAGCCAAGTGATGATGCCTGGAAACACATAAAGCAAGATCACGGCGAGCATCATCAGGAAGAACATCGGCAGCGTGACGCGTGCAATGTAGGTGAGCTGTCGCCCCGTCATGCCTTGCAGCACGAAAAGGTTAAAGCCCACAGGCGGCGTGATTTGTGCCATCTCGACGACGACGACGATGAAGATGCCAAACCACAGCGGATCAATCCCCGCTTTCACAATAGTGGGCAGAATCACACCCATCGTGAGCACCACCATGCTTATGCCATCCAAGAAGCAGCCCAAGATAATGTAGAACACCATCAGCGCCATGAGCAACTGAAATTGCGAAAGGCCGAGGCCACCGATCCATTCCGCCAAATGGCGCGGCAGTCCGATATAGCCCATGGCCAAGGTGAGGAAGGATGCGCCCGCGAGGATCAGCGCGATCATGCAATACAGGCGCGTCGCGCCCATGAGCGATGCTTTGAAAGATTCCCAAGTCAAGCTGCGTTGCGTGGCTGCGAGCACGAAAGAGCCCACCACGCCCACGCCTGCGGCCTCTGTGGCGGTGGCGATGCCAGCATAGATCGAGCCAAGCACGGCGATGATGAGCAGTACTACGGGGATTAAGCTGATCGATGCTTTGAGCTTCTGCCCCAAGCTCATCACAGGATCGCGCGGGGGCACAAGGTGCGGGTTGCGCAGCGCCCAAAAGATGATGTAGCCCGAAAATAGGCAAGCCAGCATCAAACCGGGCAACACGCCCGCGATGAAGAGCTGAGAGATGGACACCTCGGCTGTGACGCCATACACAATCATGATGATGGAGGGCGGACTCAGCAGCCCGAGCGTGCCCGCGCCGGCGAGTGTGCCGATGACGATATCGTCTGGGTAGCCGCGTTTCTTGAGTTCGGGCAAAGTCATTTTGCCAATCGTGGCGCAGGTGGCAGCCGACGAGCCGGATACAGCGGCAAATATCGTGCAGCCGATCACATTGGTATGCAGCAAGCGGCCAGGCAGCGCCTGAATCCAAGGCGAGAGGCCGCGAAACATGTCTTGCGAGATGCGCGTGCGGAATAATATTTCACCCATCCAGATGAACAGGGGCAGGGCGGTCAGCGTCCAGCTGCTCGATGACCCCCAAATCGTGGTGGCCATTGCATCGCCCGCGGGGCGGCTGGAGAAAAGTTGCATAGCGATCCAAGCCACGCCCGACAGCGTGAGCCCGATCCACACACCGCTGCCTAAAATCAGAAACAGCGAGACCACCAATAGTATGGAAATACCAATATCACTCATTTTTTATGATTCTTCTTATTCGTTATGTAGTGATTCGGAAGAGGTGGCTTGGACACGCTTGCCGCGTATCTCCATGACCAGCTCGTCGATGAAAGCAATAGCCAAAATCGTGGTGCCAATCGCCATTGAGAGCTGTGGAATCCACAGCGGCGTAGCATCGTTGCCAGTAGAAATATCGTGAAACTGCCAGCTTTGGAAAGCGAGCTTGCCGCTGTAAAAAGCAGCTATGCAGGCCAGAGCGCTTGCAGCGAAAAGCGACCACACTTCCAGCGCCTTTTGCGGAAAGCCTTTGAGCTTAGTGATCAAAAGCGTGACACGAATATGCTCGCCTTTTTTAAGCGTGTGAGCCAGCGCTAAAAAGCCTGCAGCTGCCATGAAATAGCCTGCATAAGAATCTGTGCCCCGCACATAAAAACCAAACTCGCGCCCCACGATGGAGAGCAAGACCATGATCAGCATCAGCACCATGAAAAGGGCGGCCAAAGCGGCCGCCCCGTCATAGAGCGCATCAAGAAATTTGCGCATCGGAGACTTGCTCTTACTTCACGAAAGCATCAACGAGTTGTTTGCCTTCTGGGCCAGCTTTTTCAAGCCATTCTTTGAGCATGGTGTCGCCCACTTTTTTCATATCGGCTTTGAGTGCTGCGCTGGGAGGCAAAATGGCCATGCCGCCACCTTTGAGCTTGTCCAGCGTTTCACCGTTGGCCTTTTTGCTGGCTGCAAAGCCGCGCACTTCAGCGTCCGCAGCCGCTTTAAGCACAGCAGCCTTGGTCGGGGCATCTAGCGCATCAAAAGCCGCCTTGTTCACGATCACGGCATTCTTAGGCAACCAAGCTTGTAGGTCATACCATTGCTTCACGGTCTCATGCAGCTTGGCATCCCAGCCGGTGGAGCCGGAGCTCATCATGCTGTCGGTCACGCCGGTAGCGAACGCTTGGCTCACTTCAGCGGCCTGCACTGTGACGGGCTGCGCGCCTAGCAATTCAGCCATGCGAGAAGTGGCCGGGCTGTAAGCGCGCCACTTGTAGCCCTTCAAATCTGCGCCTGTTGCAATTGGCTTTTTGGAATACAAACCTTGGGGTGGCCATGGCACCGCGTACAGCACGGACATGCCTTGCTCGCCCAACTTTTTCTCAAGCATCGGCTTTTGAACGCGCCACAGTTTGGCGGCTTCGTCGTAGCTGTCGGCGAGGAAGGGGAGGCCGTCTGCACCGAAGATTTGCCATTCATTTTGGAAGTTAGCCAGCAAAATCTCGCCCGCCTGCGCGTGGTTGGTCTGCACGGCGCGCTTGATCTCAGGTGCTTTAAAGAGCGATGCACCAGGGTGCACCGTGATCTTGAGCTTGCCACCGGTGGCTTTGTCCACGTCATTGGCAAATTGCACCAAGTTTTCGGTGTGGAAGTTGGAGGCAGGGTATGCCGAAGGCAAATCCCATTTGGCTTGTGCTTGGGCGAATGAACTCGCTAGCAAGGTTGCGGCAGCAGCAATGGCAGTAAATAGACGGCGCTTCATGAGGACTCCAAGGAAGGGGTTGTTGATGGAGTTGACTTTAGCGTCTGAGCTCACTCAGGGCATTGGTATTTGCCCTAAGTGTTGACAATTCATCGACAAATTGTTGTCTAATTGCGTTTATGAGAGATTCCGCAACGCCTAAATCAACCGCTAAAAAAGCGGTTTCTTTTCCAGCAATGAAGACGGCACCTATTGTGTCGTCGGCGCATCTCGTCTCTGAGCACAGTGCGGAGATGAGTGAGTTTGAGTTTGGTCTTATCGTGGCAGGCAATGCATTTCATCGCTGGATTGTTCATTGCATGACGGCAGCAGGTCTGCGGGATCTGACACCGCTGGATGTATTGGTGTTGCATCATGTGACGCATCGCGCCCGAGACAAAAGGCTGGCCGATATCTGCTTCATCATGAACATTGAAGATACGCACTTGGTCAACTACTCTCTGAAAAAACTCCAAGGCATGGAGGTCGTGCAATCCATTAAAAGTGGTAAAGAGGTCACGTACTCTTCGACCGCTTTGGGCATGGAGCACGTCAAGCGCTACCGTGAGGTGCGCGAAAGGTGCTTGATTGAAGCGCTGCACGCAGATGCATCCCTGAATCGAGATATTGGTGAATTGGCTCGCTTGCTGCGCGTCTTGTCTGGGGTCTACGACCAAGCAGCTCGCGCAGCGGCATCTCTTTGAGAAAACACATGAATCAAAAATGGCAATTCTGGATCGACCGTGGCGGCACCTTCACCGATATCGTGGGTAAGCGCCCGGGTGGCTCGCTGGTTACCCACAAGCTCCTCTCGGAGAACCCCGAGCAATACAAAGATGCGGCGGTGGCGGGGATTCGGCATTTGCTAGGTTTGAAGCCGGGCGAGTTAGTGAAAGCAGATCTGGTGGAATGCGTGAAGATGGGCACCAC
>JANPAK010000223.1:0-23448 GCA_031429925.1 Variovorax sp. | reverse complement strand
CTGCAATGGCCACGCCGCTCAAGGTCACGAGGAAGGTGATGATAGCCGCATCTCGATGCTCTTCTTCTTTGAGCGCCATGGCCAGGCCGTTGGCAATCGTACCCAAGAGCGCCAAGCCTGCAATCGCAGCGATCAGCCTCGCGCTACCTCTCTTCATCGTCACCATGGCTTCGCAGAATTTACCTGGCGTGGCGGCCATTCGTGCATCGGGCTATCAAATGCCCCTCTCTAAGATCATCAGTATGACCGGCGTGGTCACTTTTCTGCTTGCGCCGTTTGGCGCATTTGCGCTGAACCTCTCCGCCATCACCGCCGCCATTTGCATGGGCAAAGAAGCGCATCCTGATGCAGACAAACGCTACATCGCCTCCTCCGTCTGCGGCATCATCTATATTTTCATTGGCCTGTTTGCCAGCATCGTGACAGCTTTGCTAACAGCTTTTCCCAAAGAGCTGATTGCTGCCATTGCGGGCTTGGCCTTGCTCGGCACGATTGCTGGTGGCCTGGCCACCGCGCTACAAGACGAAAAACACCGCGATGCCGCCATCATCACCTTCCTAGTCACATTGAGCGGCGTAACGCTCGCTGGTATCGGTGCGGCCTTTTGGGGCGTAGTAGCAGGCAGCTTGGCGCTATTTGTGCAAAACTATCGGGCCGACTCCAACAAAGCCTGAAAGCCACAATGCACATCCTCTTCATCGCCGATCCGCTCGAATCCTTCAAAACCTACAAAGACAGCACTTTTGCCATGATGCGAGCTGCCGCAACGCGTGGCCATGCGCTCAGCGCTTGCGAACCTAAAGATGTGATGTGGCAAAGCGGTGGTTTAGTCACTGCCTATGTGCGAGATATTTCGCTCACCGGCCAGCTCGATCATTGGTTCACATCAAAGCAAGAGAAACCCAACGAACGCCCTGCTCCGCTCAAAGATTTTGATGCCGTGATCATGCGCAAAGACCCACCATTTGACAGCGAGTACTTCTACGCCACGCATTTGCTCGAACAGGCTGAGCGCGAAGGCGCCAAGGTGTTCAACAAGGCTCGGGCGCTGCGTGACCATCCTGAAAAACTTGCCATCATGGAGTTCCCTCAGTTCGTCTCACCAACTTTGGTAACGCGCGATGCAGCAGACATCAAGCACTTTCACGCCGTGCATCACGACATCATCTTGAAGCCGCTCGACGGCATGGGCGGCGCTGGCATTTTCCGCGTGAAGGCTGATGGTTTGAATTTGGGCGGCATCATCGAGACACTCAACAAAGAGGGCGCGCAAACCGTGATGGTGCAAAAGTTCATCCCCGCCATTGAGCAAGGTGATAAGCGCATCTTGGTGATCAACGGCGTACCCGTTCCGTATAGCCTCGCTCGCATCCCGCAAGGCGGCGAGGTGCGCGGCAATTTGGCAGCGGGTGGCAAAGGCGTGGCGCAGCCGCTGTCTGCGAGAGATCGCGAGATTGCCGAGCACATTGGCCCGATACTGGCCAAGCGCGGCTTATTCTTGATCGGCCTAGACGTGATCGGCGAGCAGCTCACCGAGATTAATGTCACCAGCCCGACCTGCTTTCAAGAGATTTTTCAACAAACCGAATGGAATGTTGCCGAACACTTCGTACAGCAGCTTGAGCTCGCCTTGTGATGCGCCTTGCACCGCTAAGCACTCACTGCCCCTGACCCAAGGAAAAGCCAGGTTCACCGTCAAAGGTGCATAAATTTTCCGTCTTGATCACATCCACGTGGCTACTGGCTAGCGTCGACAGCAATGCAATGATGTCGTGCGAATTGATGGTTTCGTGATCGGATGTGGCCATGAAGCGGCAGCGCCAATGGTCGGTGCAAAAGGTCTCTGGCAGTCCTTGCGGCCATATTTTCACACCGCGATTGGTGATCATCTTCAGCGCCAAGGCAAGGCTGTTGTGATGTGCCATCAGTGCACCCAATTGATCAGGGGTGTGCTTTGCATCTTGCACGAAGATATCAACACCGACCATTTGCTTCACTGCCGGTGCGCGAGTGCGGATTGGCTGCGTTATGACCCGATCGGCAGTTTTGAGCTTAGACTTTGCGTTGAGATCGTAGGCGATGGCAGGCAATCGCTGAGGCTGTTGCCCCAAACGAGCAATCACAGCATCGGCGAACGCGTCAGTGCTTAATGGCGTATCGCCTGATTGCGCCAAATCGCTGGTGTGCATGCCTTCTTCAAGTGTGCGCAGCCATGCGTTGTGAATGGTCTGCGCCACCTTGGGCTGACCAATATGGATGAGCATCATCACCGCGCCCAAGAGCAAACCACTGGGATTGGCAATGCCTTGGCCCGCAATGTCGGGGGCGCTGCCATGAATCGCTTCAAACATCGCCACATGCTCGCCAATGTTCGCGCTGCCTGCCAGCCCCACGCTGCCTGCAACCTCGGCGGCAATATCGCTGATGATGTCACCGTACAGATTCGGCGTGACGATCACGTCAAAGCGCGTTGGCACCGTCGCGAGCTTAGCTGCACCAATATCGATGATCATGCGGTCTTGAACGATGTCTGGATAGGCTGCGCCAATTTCTTGGAAAACAGAGTAGAACAATCCGTCGGTCATCTTCATGATGTTGTCTTTGACCATACAGGTGACCTTCTTGCGCCCGTTTGCACGGGCATACTCGAATGCATAGCGCACGATCTTTTCGCAGCCAGGGCGGGTGATCAGCTTGAGGCATTGGGTGACTTCATCCGTCTGGCGATGTTCAATGCCTGCGTAAAGATCTTCCTCGTTTTCGCGGACGATCACCACGTCCATGTTGGGATGCAAAGTTTTGACAAACGGGGCGTAGCTTACGCACGGGCGAACGTTTGCGTACAGGCCAAGGGTTTTCCGAACTGTGACGTTCAAACTCTTGTAGCCGCCGCCCGATGGCGTAGTGATTGGCGCTTTGAGAAAGACTTGCGTCCGCCGCAAGCTGTCCCACGCCTCATTAGCGATTCCAGAAGAATTGCCACTCAGGTATAGCTTTTCACCAATATCAATCACCTCTGGTGCAAGGTCTGCGCCTGCGGCCCGTAAGACACGTAAGGTAGCACGCATGATCTCTGGGCCAATGCCATCGCCAAAGGCCACTGTGATGGGCACAGCCGTGGCGCTCACTGGAAAAAGAGCGGTTTCTTCGAAGGGTAACTGCAAATCGCGGTTCATGATGGGTTCCATTTCATTTCAACAATGCCCGTACTGTAGGCAGGTTTATCCATTTAGAGAAATACTTGTTTTTTATTGCATACATAGGTGTTAAGCTATGAATAAGCATCACGCATCTCACCAACAGCTGCAGCTGCGCCACCTCCAGCGCATCACCCCGCAGCAGCTGCGGGCTTTTGAAGCGACTGCGCGTCGCTTGTCTGTAACCCGTGCTGCGGAAGAGCTACACGTGACGCAGCCAACAGTGAGTGTGCAACTGCGCGAGTTGGCAAGTGCTATTGGTGAGCCACTGCTTGAAACGCAAGGCCGACGCATCCGCCTCACCCAAACGGGCGAGCTTCTGCAGCAGACGATTGGAGAGCTCACTGCGTGCTGGCAACGCTTTGAATCGCGTGTCGGTCAAGTGCACGGTTTGGTCAGTGGGCGACTGCGCGTCGCCGCAGTGACCACGGCGGAGTATTTCGTTCCAGATTTGGTTGGACCGTTTGCGGCTGCCCACCCAGGCGTAGACATTGAGCTACTTGTGGAGAACCGCGATCGTGTGGTTGAGCGTCTGCAGCGCGGCCAAGACGATCTTGCCGTGATGATGCTCCCACCCACATCCATACCGTTGGACAGTGTCATGATTCTTAACAACCCGCTGGTTGTCATCGCACCCGCCGACCATCCCGCAGTTGGCAAACGCATCCGCCTGAGCAGCCTCGCCAACGATCGCTGGTTGATGCGCGAAAGCGGTAGCGGTACGCGACAAGTGGCGTTGGCGCATTTTGCGGACCTCGGTTTTGAGCCGCGCATCGCAATGAGCTTGGGAAGCAATGAAGCCATTAAGCATGCCGTCGCTAGCGGCCTCGGCGTTGCGGTTTTGTCCGAACTGGCTGTTACCTCCGGGCTGCTAGACAAGCGTGCTCGACCGACCAAACGAGCCAAAGGCGAGAAGTCCACTCGCGGCAGCCACGGCCTCGCCATTTTGGATGTGAGTCATTTCCCGATCCGACGCCAATGGTCCATCGTTTGGCGCAAAGACCAACCGCAAAGCGTCGCCGCGCAGCGCTTTGTGAGCTACCTGACCCAATTGCATGAACGCGATGGCATCCGATAGGTGCTCGCATCCTAGTGGGTTTGCAGCTCTCGTAGTAAGTCGATGGCCTGCTCGACCCGCTCCACCGCATGAATGGTAAGGCCTTCGAAATCCTTCATCTGCGATTTCTTTGGCGCATTGGCCTTGGGGATGATTGCGGTGGTGAAGCCCAACTTGGCTGCCTCCTTGAGCCTCTCTTGCCCTCGCGGCGCCGGGCGCACCTCGCCCGCTAAACCCACCTCACCAAACGCGATGAAACCTTTTGGCAAGGGCTTGCCACGTAGGCTACTGGTGATGCTGAGCATCACAGCCAGATCAGCCGCCGGCTCGCTGATGCGCACACCGCCCACCGCATTGACAAAAACATCTTGGTCAAAGCATGCAATGCCTGCATGCCGATGCAACACCGCAAGCAACATCGCAAGGCGATCACGGTCTAGTCCCACGCTCAGACGACGGGGTGATGGCCCACCGCCATCGACCAAGGCCTGAATTTCCACCAACATCGGGCGCGTGCCTTCGAGGGTAACCATCACACAGCTACCGGGGACTGGCTCGCTATGTTGGCTCAAGAAAATGGCACTCGGGTTGCTCACGCCTTTCAGGCCCTGCTGGGTCATGGCGAACACGCCAATCTCATTGACCGCGCCAAAACGATTCTTGATGGCACGCACCAAGCGATAACTCGAATGAGTATCGCCTTCAAAATAAAGCACGGTATCGACCATGTGCTCCAGCACACGCGGCCCCGCCAATGCACCCTCTTTGGTCACGTGGCCAACCAACACCACGGCCGTTCCACTGGCTTTCGCGTAGCGGGTGAGGTGCGCTGCACATTCCCTGACTTGAGCCACCGATCCTGGGGCGCTGGTCAACTGTTCGGAATACACGGTTTGGATGGAATCGATGACGGCGATCCGCGGCGCTTGCTCGGCGAGGGTAGCGATGATTTTCTCAAGTTGCGTTTCGGCCTGCACCTGAACCCGGCTCCCCTCAAGCCCTAGCCGCCGCGCCCGCAGCGCAACCTGCGCCGCGCTTTCCTCACCCGTAACATAGAGCGCCGACGTGCCCGAGCGCTGCAGCGAATCGAGCGCCTGCAAAAGCAAGGTTGATTTGCCAATACCCGGATCACCACCCATCAGCACGACGCCACCCTCAACGATCCCGCCACCGAGAACCCGATCCAGCTCTTCATGCCCGGTCGGTGTGCGATCAATGTCAGAGGCCTCTATGTCACGCAATGCTTGAACGGAAGACGGCCCAGTGAGCGAGAGCGGGGCCGAAAATCGATTCTTGCCGGCGATCACCGCTTCCGCGACGCCTTCGACCAGCGTGTTCCAGGCTCCGCAGCTTGGGCACTTGCCCAGCCACTTGGGCGCAGTGCCGCCGCAGTCCGAGCATGTAAATACAATTTTATCTTTAGCCATGACAACTCAATCATACTGTATTTAATACCAGCTCATTGATTGATCGAGATTTAAGGCTAAATCGCATAGGAGCCTTTACCGATGCTGCGCGAAATGCTATTTAATAGATAGCGTATCTGTAAACAAATCGTCAGGCCATTAACTTCGCCCGCAACAAATCGTTAACTTGCTGCGGATTGGCTTTACCTTTGCTCGCCTTCATTGCTTGGCCGACCAAGGCATTAAACGCCTTTTCCTTACCCGCTTTAAATTGCGCGACATTGTCGGCGTTGGCGGCGAGGACTTCATCAATGATCTTCTCCAGTGCGCCAGAGTCGTTGGATTGCTCTAAATCTTTGTCTTTTATGATTTTTTCAATGAAGCCCGCAAGATCTGAAATTTCGTGGTGTTTGCGCTCAACGAGCTCTTGGAAGGCTACTTTGCCGTTTTTGTTAGATAAGAGACCAGACGCAATTTTCTTGATCAATTCGCCAAGCGCGATTGGCGATGGAACTTCAACATCATCAATCGCGACCTCGAGACGATTCATCAAAGCTGATACTTCGCCGGTGACCCAATTAGCGGCCAGTTTCGGTTGGCTGGAGATCTGAGCAGCCGTTTCAAAATACCTCGCCATCGCCTGGCTTTGGGTGAGCGTGGTGGCATCGTATTCGGGCAGACCGTAGTCGCTCACAAAGCGATGCGCCATGACGCGCGGCAGCTCAGGCATGGTGGCTTTGACTTGGCTCACCCAGCTTGGCGCGACATGCAGTGGCGGTAAGTCGGGATCGGGGAAATAGCGGTAATCCGCCGCGTCTTCCTTGGTGCGCATTGCACGAGTCTCGCCGGTGTCGGGGTCAAACAGCACCGTGGCTTGCTGGATTTTCTTACCGTCTTCGATTTGTTCGATCTGCCAGCGGATCTCATAGTCAATCGCTTGCTGCATGAATTTGAAGCTGTTCAGATTCTTGATCTCGCGGCGCGTGCCCAGCTCGGCACCGAGCTTACGCACCGACACGTTTGCATCGCAACGGAAGCTGCCTTCTTGCATGTTGCCATCGCAAATGCCAATCCAAGTGACGATCTTGTGCAGCTCTTTGGCATACGCTACGGCCTCATCCGAGGAGCGCATATCGGGCTCGGTCACAATTTCGAGGAGCGGCGTGCCAGCGCGGTTCAAGTCAATGCCACTTTGCCCGATGAAGTCCTCATGCAGCGATTTGCCGGCGTCTTCTTCGAGGTGAGCACGTACCAAGCGCACAGCCTTCTTTTCGTCGCCCAAGAAAAACTCGACTACGCCGCCTTGAACCACGGGGATCTCAAACTGACTGATCTGGTAGCCCTTGGGCAGATCAGGATAAAAGTAGTTTTTGCGGGCAAAAATGCTTTTCTCGGCAATGGTCGAGCCGAGCGCTAGGCCCAATTTGATAGCACATTCAACCGCAGCCTTGTTCATCACCGGCAGCGTCCCCGGCAGCGCCAAATCCACTGGGCAAGCTTGGGTGTTGGGCTCAGCACCGAAGGCGGTGGAGGCGCGGCTGAAAATCTTCGATTGCGTGGCCAACTGCGCATGCGTCTCAAATCCAATGACGACTTCGTAGCCTTGAATCAACTTAATCATGGTTAGAAACCCTCCGGGTGGCGGGTGTGGAAATCAGTGGCTTGTTGGTATTGATGCGCGACATTGATGAGCTGCGCTTCTTTGAAGTAATTGCCAATGAGCTGCATGCCGACGGGCATGTTGCCGGCGCCAAAACCCACGGGCAGGCTCATGCCGGGCAGACCAGCCAAGGAGGCGGGCAGGGTGAAGATATCGGCCAAATAGTTGGCTACGGGGTCATCAGATTTTTCGCCAATTTTCCAAGCAACCGTGGGGGCAATCGGGCCGGCGATCACATCGCAATCTTTGAAGGCTTGCTGAAAATCATCTGCGATCATGCGGCGGATTTTTTGGGCTTGCAGATAGTAGGCATCGTAGTAGCCGTGGGAGAGCACATAGGTACCGATCATGATGCGGCGCTTGACTTCGTCGCCAAAGCCTTCCATGCGGGTCTTTTTGTACATGTCGAGCAAATCGCCGTGCTGCGCTGCACGGTGGCCGAACTTCACGCCGTCGAAGCGACTAAGGTTGGAGCTGGCTTCGGCGGGGGCAATGATGTAGTACACCGGGATGGACAGCTCAGTGCGCGGCAACTGGATCGGGACAAGCTTGCAGCCGAGCTTTTCTAGCTCTTTGAGGGCTGCATCGATGGCAATTCGCACGTCGGGCGAGAGACCCTCGCCAAAGAATTCTTTGGGAATACCAATGCGCAGGCCGTCCAGCTTGGCTTCAAGCCCGAGAGAAAAGTCTTCTGCCGGCATGTCCAGCGACGTGGAGTCGCGATCCAAATCAGGGCCGCACATGGCGGAGAGCAGCAAAGCGCAATCCTCAGCGGAGCGCGCTAGTGGGCCGGCTTGATCCAAGCTGGAGGCAAAAGCGATCATGCCGTAGCGGCTGGCGCGGCCATAGGTGGGTTTGATGCCGGTGATCCCGCAAAAGGCGGCGGGCTGGCGAATCGAGCCGCCCGTATCGGTGCCTGTTGCCGCTGCGCACAATCCAGCCGCCACAGCGACGGCACTGCCGCCGGAGCTGCCGCCCGGGATCCGGTTGGTGTCCCAGGGGTTGAGCGCGTTGGCATACGCGGAGTTTTCGTTGGAAGAGCCCATCGCAAACTCATCACAATTGAGCTTTCCGAGGCAAATGGCGCCCTGGCCCGCAAGATTACTGACAACGGTGCTATCAAAAGGAGATCGATAATCGGCGAGCATCTTCGAGCCAGCGGTGCTGGGGAAGTCTTTCGTGACGAAGATGTCTTTGTGGGCGATCGGCAGTCCGAGCAAAGGCGCGGTATCGCCAGCGTCGATGCGCTTTTGCGCTGCGTTTGCTTGGTCAAGCGTGACGTCATCATCGGTGGCCAGAAAGGCGCCCAAATGGCTGTTTGCCTTGATACGAGACAAGAAATGCTGGCTGAGCTCCGGCGCAGTCAGCTCCCTTTTTGAGAGCATGTTGCGCAGGTTTTTCAAGGGCTGGAGGTGGATTTCGTTCATTTCCTCGGCCCTTATTCAATGACTTTGGGCACGAGAAACAGACCGCGCTCTACAGCTGGGGCACTTTGCTGGTTGGCTTCGCGGTTGTTCGGCTCGCTGACCACGTCTGGCCGCAGGCGCAGCTCGACCGCCTGAATCGCAGCTACCGGGTGTGCCAAAGGCTCAATGCCGCGGGTGTCAACGGCTTTCATTTGCTCCACGATGTCAAAAAAGGCGTTCAAAGCGCCCAGCATGCGTGCGGGCTCGCCTGGGCGCAGCTCTAGGCGAGCCAAATTGGCGATGCGGTCAATGTCGGAGGATTGGAGTGCCATGTTGGGTTCGGTGCGGATACGGTGTTTTGCAACAAATTTAGGAGCAGAAAGCCCCCGTTTGCTGAGGGCAATCAGGTATTATCCTGTCTTTGGTTCAGATGCCCGCTTTTGGGGCCTGAAATCCGCAAAAAAGGATTGAAGATGTTAGGTGTATTTCGTCGGTATTTGTCGACCGACTTGGCCATTGATCTGGGAACGGCCAACACATTGATTTTTGCGCGCGGCAAAGGCATCGTGCTCGATGAGCCTTCGGTGGTAGCCATTCGCCACGAAGGCGGGCCGCAAGGCAAAAAAGTGATCCAAGCCGTAGGGCGCGAAGCCAAGGCAATGTTGGGCAAAGTGCCCGGCAACATTGAAGCGATACGCCCCATGAAGGACGGCGTGATCGCCGATTTCGTGATCACCGAGCAGATGATCAAGCAGTTCATCAAGATGGTGCATCCGCGCAGTTTGCTCACGCCTTCGCCGCGCATCATCATCTGCGTTCCGTGTGGTTCAACCCAGGTAGAACGCCGTGCAATTCGCGATGCGGCCGAAGCCGCTGGCGGGAGCCCCGTGGATTTGATCGAGGAGCCTATGGCTGCAGCGATCGGTGCTGGTTTGCCCGTTTCTGAGGCCTCGGGATCGATGGTGGTGGACATTGGCGGCGGCACGACTGAAGTAGGCGTGATCTCCCTTGGCGGCATGGTCTACAAAGGCAGCGTGCGCGTTGGTGGCGACAATTTCGACGAAGCCATCATCAACTACATCCGCCGCAATTACGGCATGCTGATTGGTGAACCGACTGCTGAAGCGATCAAAAAGAAAATCGGCTCAGCCTTTCCCGGCTCAGAAGTCAAAGAAATGGAAGTCAGAGGGCGCAACCTTTCCGAGGGTGTGCCAAGGGCGTTCACGATCTCGTCCAACGA
Organism: Variovorax sp.; assembly: GCA_031429925.1. Lineage (GTDB taxonomy): Bacteria > Pseudomonadota > Gammaproteobacteria > Burkholderiales > Burkholderiaceae_C > JANMDU01. Next base: position 13,482 of record JANPAK010000223.1, on the reverse strand, counting down.
GGTGTTAGAGGCATTGACTGATCCACTCAATCAAATCGTCAGCGCTGTGAAGAACGCTCTAGAGCAAACGCCGCCTGAGCTTGGCGCAGATATCGCGGAGCGCGGCATGATGCTGACGGGCGGCGGTGCGCTGTTGCGCGATCTTGACCGGCTTTTGGCCGAAGAGACCGGTCTGCCAGTGCTCGTTGCTGAAGACCCCCTCACCTGCGTGGTGCGGGGCTGCGGCATTGCGCTGGAGAACTCTGGCCACCGCATGGGCAGCATCTTTGCTTCGGAATGAAGCCCGAGACACGCCACCCCTGAGGTCTCATAGGAGTCCGCTGTGCCATTAGGAACACTGGACCGCGCTCCACCCCCATTCTTCAAGCAAGGGCAATCTGCACTGTCGAAGCTGATGCTGTTTTCGGCGTTGGCATTGTTTCTGATGGTGGCGGATGTACGGTTCAAGCTCACTGGGCCGATTCGCGTTGCAGTTGCAACGGTACTCGTTCCCTTGCAATGGCTAGCGATGCGCCCCATCGACATGGTCCGCGGCGGTGGTGCCTATTTCGCATCCCTAAGCGAGGCGCAAAACGCTGAGCAGGAAGCGAAAAGGCGCTTGGCGCAGCAGTCCCAACGCGCTGCCCAAGTTGAGCAACTCGGGCTGGAAAACGAACGCCTTCGTAAATTACTCGCATTGCGCGAGCGCACCAATACACCGGCCCAAGCTGCCGAGGTGGTTTATGACGCGGCCGATCCGTTCACACGCCGGGTGATGGTGGACAAAGGCTTGGTGCAAGGTGTGAAGCCCGGTTCCCCTGTGATTGATGAATCGGGCGTGCTTGGGCAGGTTACCCGCGTCTACCCATTGTCTAGCGAGGTCACCCTAATCATCGACCGTGACCACACGATCCCTGTGCTCAACACACGCACAGGGGCGCGCAGCGTGGTCTATGGCGATCCCAGTCAACATGGCGGCACACTCGAGTTGCGATTTATGGCGGGCAACGCCGACGTTCAATCAGGCGATGTGCTGTCCACTAGCGGGGTTGATGGCGTGTACCCACCAGGCATCCCCGTGGCACGCGTTGATAAAATTGAGCGACGGGCAGACTCGGCCTTTGCCAAAATCAGCTGCCAGCCTATGGCAAATACGTTGGGCGCTCTCCACGTGATGATTCTCGATCCATTTTCAGTTCAGATCCCATTGCCTGCCTCAACAGAATCTACGATCAACGCTCCCAAAAAAGGAGTAAAAAAATGATCATGCGCCCAGGGCAACAGCTGCTGCTGCCCGCCAATCCGCTTTTCATCTGGGCTTCTCTGTTGATCGTGCTGATGCTCAACATTTTGCTGTCGAATTTACTGGGTCGCGCAGCGTGGCCTCCCGACGTTCTCGCTCTAGTGCTGGTATTTTGGGCAATCCATCAACCGATGCGCGTGGGTGTCGGTACGGCCTTCGTCTTTGGTCTTTGCATGGACGTGCATCAAGGTGCGCTGCTCGGCCAGCATGCTTTGGCATACACGGCGCTCAGTTACTTTGCAATCACTATTTCTCGCCGCCTTCTTTGGTACTCTATTCCATCGCAAGCATTGCAGATTTTGCCGCTGCTGGCCGGCGCGCACGCAATTCAGTTGGCGCTTCGATTGTTGGCTGGCCATACCTTTCCTGGGTGGGGATTCGTCTTCGCACCGTTGATCGAAGCTTTGTTATGGCCAGTCGTCACGCTTTTTCTGCTCGCCCCACAAATGCGCGCGCCTGACCCCGATGCGAATAGGCCACTATGACCGAATTGCGCAATGTCGAAGCAGAGTTAAGTAAATTCCGCCGGCGCGTATTTGCAGCGAGCGTGCTGGTGCTTTTTGCGTTCTTGTTGCTGATCGTTCGCCTGGTCTGGCTACAGGTGGTGCGCCATGAGGAATTCGAGGAGCAGGCAGAAAGTAATCGAACTGCCATCGTACCGATAGTGCCAAATCGAGGGCTGATCACCGATCGCAACGGTATCGTTCTTGCCACCAACTACTCCGCCTACACTTTGGAGATCACGCCTTCGAAGATTGTAGGCACGCCGGAAGAAATCATCGAGCAGTTATCTGCCGTCGTGGAAATCCAGGCACGCGACAAGCGACGCTTCAAGAAGTTGCTGGACGAGTCCAAAAGCTTCGAGTCCTTGCCCATTCGCACCCGCCTTTCAGATCAAGAGGTCGCCCGCTTCGCAGCGCAGCGTTTTCGTTTTCCGGGCGTTGACATCAAGGCGCGGTTGTTTCGCCAGTATCCGCATGGCGAGTTGGCGAGCCACGTGATTGGCTACATTGGCCGCATCAACCAACGCGAGAAAGAGCAGATCGAAGACTGGCCCGAAGAACAACAAGTCAACTACAAGGGCACAGATTACATCGGCAAGCTCGGTATCGAGCAAAGTTTTGAGCAGCAGTTACACGGCATCACTGGCGTTGAGCAAGTGGAAACCTCCGCCGGAGGGCGCGCTGTCCGCAAGCTCGCAAGCAACCCGGCAACGCCAGGCAACACGATCCAACTTTCGATTGATATTAAGCTGCAAAAGCTCATTGAAGATATGTATGGCGCAAGACGTGGCGCACTTGTGGCGATCGACCCTCGTAACGGCGAGGTGCTTGCATTTGTGAGCATGCCCACCTTTGATCCCAACCTCTTCGTCGAAGGTATTGACGTCGAAAATTGGCAAATCTTGAATGAAAGCATTGACAAGCCACTTTTGAACCGTGCATTGCGCGGCACATACCCTCCAGGATCCACCTACAAACCGTTTATGGCCTTGGCCGCCCTTGAAACAGGCAAGCGCACGCCGGCCACCATCATCAACGACGCAGGTTCTTGGACCTTCGGCGGCCACACCTTCCGCAGCCACGGCGATGGCGGGCTAGGCGCCGTGGATATGTATCGCAGCATTGTGAAGTCATCTAACGTCTACTACTACTCGCTGGCCAACGAGTTAGGCGTCGACGCCATGCATGACTTCATGAAACCTTTGGGCTTTGGGCAGCAGACCGGCATTGACATCAATGGCGAGGTTCGCGGCGTGTTGCCGAGTCAAGAATGGAAGCGGAATTACTATAAAAAACCAGAGCAAAAGAAATGGTATGCGGGTGAGACGATTTCACTGGGCATTGGCCAAGGCTACAACACATTCACGATGCTTCAGTTGGCCCATGCCACAGCCATCGTCGCCAACGGGGGTATCAAGCACCAACCAAGACTTGTAACTGCCACGCAAGACGCTCTCAGCCGCAACTGGATTCCCGCAGCCAAGGCAGAGCCCATCAGCATGGGCTACCGTCTGGAGAACGTTGCTGTGATCAACAATGCACTGGTGGGGGTGACCAAAGAAGGAACCTCAGCCCGCGTTTTTGCCGGGGCTGGCTACCTCAGCGGCGGAAAGACCGGCACCGCGCAAGCGGTGACAATCGGTCAGAAAGAGAAGTACAACGCGTCGAAAATGGAAGAGCATCAGCGTGATCACGCTCTTTATATGGCATTTGCCCCAGCGGAGAACCCTAGAATCGCCCTCGCAGTGATTGTGGAAAACGCGGGCTTTGGCGCTGAGCACGCTGCACCCATCGCGCGCCGCGTCTTCGACTACCTGCTTTTGGGCCAGTACCCCAGTGAGGAAGATATGGCTGCAGTGAAAAAGGGACAGGCCGCAGCCCCTCTGGGCAAACCACGCCTAGCGGACGATATTCCTTGGAAACCATCGCTGCCGTGATGGTCTCCGGTCGAGCGAATTATTGGTGATAAGCCGCTTGTATTCGACCGCGTTACTTCGGCGTAAGGCAGTCAGCCCGTAGAATCTCGTTCATGAGTTTTAAAGGCTTGCTTCTGTGGGTTGGGGGCGCCATATTGGTGGCCATTTCATACCAAAAATATGGTTGGGCTGGCGTGGCCGTGATCTCTGGCGGTATCCTGATGTGGATGCTGCTGCATTTCACGCGCATGATGGCGGTTTTAAAGCGCGCGGCGAACAAGCCCTTGGGGTATGTCGGCAGCGCAGTGATGCTTAACGCCAAGTTAAAAAAAGGCGTGAATCTTTTGCATGTTTTAGCAATCACGCGCAGCGTCGGTTCTCTGCAAACAGACACAGATGCGCAACCTGAAATTTACCGATGGCAAGACAACGGTGGCTCGCATGTGACCTGCACTTTCATCAATGGCAAGCTTGACCAATGGCAACTGTATCGGCCACCGGTTGAAGAGACAGTGTCAGAAGTCTCTGCGCCTGTCGCCCAGTAAAATCTCTTTTTCCAAGTTTGTATTTACCTAGGAACACCTCATGGCACCCATAGCCCCCAGCATGTCCGACCGCGATGGAAAAATTTGGATGGATGGCCAACTCGTCGAATGGCGCGATGCCAAGATCCACGTACTGACCCATACCCTGCACTATGGTTGCGGCGCGTTTGAAGGCGTGCGGGCATACAACACCGCCCAAGGCACAGCCATCTTCCGATTGCAAGAGCACACTGATCGCTTGTTCAACAGCGCGACAATTTTGCGTATGGCGATTCCTTTCACCAAAAGCGAAGTCAGCGCCGCGCAATGCGAGGTCGTACGGACCAACAAGCTTGAGAGTTGCTATCTTCGCCCGCTGACCTGGATCGGCGACAAGAAGCTAGGCGTATCGCCGCGCGGTAACACGATTCACCTCATGGTGGCAGCTTGGGCCTGGGGAGCCTACCTCGGAGAGGAAGGCCTCAAACGCGGCATCCGCGTCAAAACATCCAGCTATACGCGCCATCATGTGAACATCACCATGACTCAGGCAAAGGCCGTGAGCAACTACACTAACTCGATCCTGGCCAACATGGAGGCCACTGACGAAGGCTACGACGAAGCCCTGCTCCTGGACAGCTCTGGCTTCGTCAGCGAAGGCGCTGGCGAAAATATTTTCGTCATCAAGGGCGGCGTGATCTACACACCCGATTTGTCGGCGGGTGCATTAAACGGGATCACGCGCAACACTGTTTTCCACATCGCCAAAGACTTGGGACTAGAGATTGTGCAAAAGCGCATCACGCGCGATGAAGTCTATATTTGCGACGAAGCCTTTTTCACGGGCACGGCCGCCGAAGTCACTCCGATTCGTGAGCTCGATCGGATCGAGCTCGGCGAGGGGGAATATGCTGGCAGACGCGGCCCGATTACCGAAAAGATTCAGAGTGCGTTTTTCGATATTGTTAACGGCCGTAATCCAAAATATGCCCATTGGCTGACCAAAGTTTGATCGAGACAAGCCCATGAGTAAAGCAGTTGAAGTCAATGCGGCAGACCTGAACCCTCAGGGCGGCCTGTTTTGCCCGAATCAGTTAGCCGGTATGGCATTGTGGAATTCGCATCCCAGAGTTTTTCTAGATGTGGCGAAGAGCGGACAGGCCAAGTGTCCTTACTGCGGAACCGTGTACAAGCTCGAGCACGTCCACGCTCATTGATCATGACGCTATATGTACGCCTTTGAGCCGGTGACATGAGCGACTTAACCGCAACGAAGGTCAACGATTCAGCGCGTATTGGATGGCTGCAGGCCATCAGGGTGTATCTTGAGCCGGCCAGTGCGCGAATGCTGGCGCTCGGGTTTTCAGCTGGCTTGCCGCTGCTCCTGGTCCTAGGCACCCTTAGCTTTCGGCTGCGTGAAGCTGGTATCGATCGGGCAACTATCGGCTTTCTCACGTGGGTTGGACTGGCCTACGGTTTCAAATGGTGCTGGGCACCTTTGGTTGATCGATTGCCAATTCCCTTGCTCACGCGCTGGCTTGGGCGTCGCCGGTCTTGGCTTCTCTTGGCTCAAGCGATCATCATCACAGGGTTGATTGGTATGGCGTTGATTGACCCCAAACACGCCTTAATGCCCATGGTCTGGTGTGCATTGCTGGTGGCCTTTGGCTCTGCGACGCAAGACATAGCTCTAGACGCCTATCGCATCGAATCGGCAGACGCGGATCGTCAAGCCGCATTGGCTGCAGCCTACCAGACGGGCTATCGGCTGGCCATGATATGGGCAGGCGCAGGCGTGCTGTGGATTGCGGCACGGGCTGAAATCGCCACTCCGGGCAACTATGACCCCTCAGCGTGGCGCACGGCCTATTTGTGCATGGCCGCTTCGATGATCGTGGGTGTATTCACTGTATTTCTTTCAGCGGAGCCCAAACCGCAAGCTTTTTTGCCAACGAAAAACCTCGCGCAATGGTTGGGGGTGACGTTAGTTGAACCTTTTGCCGACTTTTTCAAACGTTATCGTTGGCAAGCAGCGCTCATTCTTGCACTCATCGCGGTGTACCGCATCAGCGACATCGTCATGGGTGTCATGGCCAATCCGTTTTACGTGGATATGGGGTTTACCAAAGATCAAGTGGCAGGCGTCACTAAGGTCTACGGCGTGATCATGACCTTGGTTGGCGCATTTATTGGCGGCATCCTTTCCATGCGCCTTGGCGTCATGCGCGTTCTGCTGCTTGGCGCAGTTCTAAGCGCCGTCAGCAACCTTTTGTTTGCTTGGCTCGGCAGCCAAGGCCCCAGTGTTCAAGCGCTCATTTGGGTGATCTCAGCGGACAACTTATCCAGTGGTATCGCATCTGCAGCGTTCATTGCTTATCTTTCCAGTCTCACCAACATCCAGTATTCAGCTACCCAGTATGCGCTGTTCACATCATTGATGCTGCTGATACCCAAATTCCTTGCTGGATTCTCTGGACAGCTGGTGAACGCCGTCGGCTATCCTCAGTTTTTCACGGCAACTGCGGTGCTGGGCTTGCCGGTCATCGTTTTGGTGGCTGTAGCTGCAAAATACACTCGCGTTCAAATCCCTGCACCCAATACGGCAGACTCGCCATAAAATGATTGCCGCAGTTAAGTTACTCTAGAACATATGCGACTTCCTCAAATCTATTTGGGTTTACTGGGCTTCAGCGCAGCCAAAGAAGCATTGCTGCGCAAAGCACTCGCCGAACATAACAAACTCGCTTTAGAGGACAAGCACAACACTTTGGGCCTCCAAACTCTTTGGGCTATTGTGAATTTTCGCGAGGCGGACGCGTTGCTGATTTGTGGTGAGGGTGCCATATCTGGTTCGGGCAGTGTGTTGCGATTTCATAGCGATAGCTTGAGTCTGGATAACGAAGCACCACTCGCGGTGATGCTGGATCAAGTCACTCAACCATTTGCCATCAGCGACCCAAAGCGGTTGATCGAACTTGGCGCCGACATCAAGGTGTATCCCGTGTTCAATCTGTCGGTCGGCACCAGCTTGCCCCTGACCTTGCGCCAATTCGAAAGCATTCTTCGGCCGCTCCGCAGCCTGTATGCCTTGGCACTGGCTCTCACCCTGCGCCGCCAGAAGCTAGATACGCAATTCACCTATCACCTGGAACTTCGAGGACGCCTTGATGCGGTGATCGACTTACCGCAGCGCCGCATCATGATTCGCCCAGCGGCTCGGCCCACCGATCTGGCGGAGGTGGAGTGGCAGAAGAGACCCCGCAATGCCAACTTTGCGCCACCTCATTTTTTGCAATGCAGCCTTGCTGAGATCACTTGGCTTTTTGCGATGCACTGCCCGCGTATCGAATTGCCCCCACGCTATTACACCAAGCCTTTTTGGTTACGCCGTGCGCCTGATGTCCGCAGCTCGTTGCTTTATGCACGGCATGCGGTTCTGTTAGACCGTATTTGCAATGGGCCAGTGATGCTGGACGAGCTACCAGTTGACCTCGCCATCGACGGGCACCTTATCGAACGCGATATCTATGCTCTTTTCCTGATACGATCGATATCAACTTCCGGACCTGTTGACGATCCGTTAGCAGCGCCGTCGATACCTAACGAAGACTATGAAGGCGGCAAATGGATGCTTGATCGCATGGGTCAAAACCTCAACACCGTGGCCGACAAGTTGCAGCGGCTGGACCTAGGTATGCGTTGATGGACTAGCCATCAAGCCAAATTGCTCAGCGCTGGCTTTGGCCCAATAGAATTGAAAAACGTTGTGCAGCTCGCCCAAGTCGGCCTTGAGCAGACTATTTGCCGCAACTTGAGGAACAAGATTGGCAAGTAAGCGAACCTCGTTATCGTTGACCCGACGCACGATGTGATGCGCAGTGACCTCGCCGGGATGGTTAAGCCCTGCGGCCTGAACTAACTCTTTGAGCGCGTAAAGCGTTTGCCTGTGAAAGTTGGACACGCGCTGCGCTTTGCTGGGTACATCCAGCGCTTGTTGACGATGCGGATCCTGGGTCGTCAACCCTGTTGGACAGTTTCCTGTATGGCAACTTTGAGCCTGTATGCATCCCAGGGCAAACATAAAGCCGCGAGCGGAGTTGCACCAGTCTGCGCCCAGCGCCATCACGCGAGCCATGTCAAAAGCACCGACTACTTTGCCGGCACATCCAATTCGAATCCTCGCTCGCAATCCTGCCCCCTTGAGCGTGTTGTGCACGAGGAGCAGCCCTTCTTGCAAAGGTGCCCCCACATGATCCGTGAACTCTACGGGTGCCGCACCGGTACCGCCCTCTGCACCGTCAACAACAATAAAATCCGGGACTGTACCGGTTTGCAACATGGCCTTGACCATGGCAAACCATTCCCAAGGATGGCCAATGCACAACTTGATGCCGACGGGTTTGCCTCCTGACAACTGCCGCAAACGGTTGATAAACGTCATCATCTCCAGTGGGGTGGAAAAAGCGCTGTGCGCGGCTGGTGAAACACAATCCACCCCTTGTTGGACCCCGCGGGCCAGAGCAATTTCTGCAGACACTTTGGAACCTGGCAATACGCCACCGTGTCCCGGCTTAGCGCCTTGGCTGAGCTTGATCTCAATCATTTTTACCTGCGGATCGAGCGCATTGTCCTGAAACTTCTCTGCACTAAATTTACCCATCGCGTCTCGGCACCCGAAGTATCCGGAACCAATCTCCCAAATTAAATCCCCTCCATGTGCCCGATGATGCGTGCTAATGGAGCCCTCGCCCGTGTCGTGCGCGAAGCCACCCATTTTGGCGCCTTGGTTCAAAGCCAAAATGGCATTCGCACTCAATGCGCCAAAACTCATGGCAGAAATGTTAAACACGCTTGCAGCGTACGGTTGCGTACAGCCATTTTCTGGCAATCCGATCGTCACCCGAAAATCATGCGAAGCCAAACGAGTAGGCGCAACGGAATGGTTGATCCATTCATAGCCGTCAGCGGTCACATCCAGCTGCGTGCCAAAAGGTCGTTTATCGCTCTCACCCTTGGCGCGGGCGTAAACCAAAGATCGTTGCGCACGCGAGAAAGGGGCTGCTTCATTGTCGCCTTCCAGAAAATACTGACGAATCTCAGGTCGGATGTACTCGAGCAGGAATCGCAGGTGTCCGACCACGGGGTAGTTTCGCAAAACAGCGTGGCGCTTCTGTCTCAGATCGCGCACGCCCAAAGCGCTTAGCGCAACAAAAAGAAGGGTCAGCAACCACCCGGTGCCAAACGCAATAATGCTGAACAAGCCCAGAAAACTCAGCGCGATGCATGCAAAAAACGCACTATACCGAACTGGGGCGAAGGCACTTGCACGATAAATGAGGTTAGAAATCATTCCCGAATGCTAACCGGACTTGCAATGATGCGCCAAATCGTCACGATCGACGCAATTCGCAAATCAACCCAGCGAGAGTTGTTTCATCGCTAAGCGCTGCATGTGTTGACGCAGTCGCTGGAGTCCGAGATCATGCTCATACTGGCGCTCACGCCGGTTCGCATCGGGCTCCATGGCTTCCATCATGACGCGGTCTTGTTCGAGCACATTCCAGTGCCTCGCTTCGAGCCGATTGCGGTACAAAAAGCGCCACGTGTCGCGCTGCCAGCCTTGGACTTTACGGCATCGCCAAAAGAAAACGGCGGTGGCTGGCCCCACGCCGGGCCGCGTGATTGGCGTGTAGCTGCCGATGATTGCAAAGCTGCCGCCGGGTCCTCCTGTCTTGGGATAAGGAATTTCAAGGCGCATCCAGTGCGTGCCTGTGTCGGCCCACTCGGTCCAGTCAAAATTCACATCGCGCTGACCGTCTTTCTCGAAAACAAAGCCAGCCGGCGTCGTGCGAACCTTGAACTTAGCGTGGATATCGCCTTCGCTCATACTGTGGCTCATCTTGTGCAGAAAGCTGCCGTGCATTGGATCCATGACGTTATCGATCACATAGCTGTAGTCGCCTTCCCATTCCACATAGCAAAGGAAGCGGCTCCACGTCTCATCGTCAACAAGCTCGGGGGGCAGATTGAGCTCGGGCACGCTGTCTTGGTTGCTCGCGTTGTTATAGACCCAAACGGCACCGGCCACTTCTTTCACATGAAAGGCCAAAGTGGCGCGAGAGTTCTCAAGCGGGCAGCCCGGGCTGGCAGGCACTTTGGTGACCATGCCATCGCAACGGATCTCAATGCCGTGATAAGGGCAGGCGAGCCGATCGCCGAGGTTGATGCCCATGGACAACGGCGCACCCCGGTGCGGGCAATGGTCTTCAAGGGCGTGCGCCTTGCCCTGCGCATCGCGCCAAACGGCCAGTTTCAAGCCCAAGCGACGCAATGCGCGTGGCTGCTCGGTGATCCAATCGCTCGGGCAGATCGGAAACCACAGGTTCTTCAAACCGTTTTCGAGGTGAGCCTGGACATCGGCCTTGCTTGGGGCGCTTCGAGCGGGGGCGGATGTGGCTGGCATAGTGGTGGCGGTATTCATGCTGATGCTCCTTGAGACAAACGCTTCATTTCTGCTTCAAAACTGGCCGGCGTCCAAGGCTGGCCGTCTGCACCCATCGGCCCGGCTTGGTTGAGGTAGCCCACCAACTGGTCGAGCTCCCACAAACCCTGACCAAAGGCGCGTTCGATAGCATCACCGAGCAGGGTTTCGTACTGCGTGGGCTCGCGCCGACGCGCCTGATCGGGCTGCAGATAGAGGGGGTCGATCTTCATAGTTGCTCCTAAATAAATAGCAATTTACGCATATTCCGTATGGCCTAGTGCCGCTTTTCAGTCAAAAACTCACCGCCGGCTGCAACTTTGGGCTGCCTGCGGGTATGGCCGTCGATGCCGCCATCAATCGCCCATTCCGCGAACATGGTGGGCCCGGGGCTGAATTCGCGCGGCTGCCATGCGGCTGTGAGGTGATCTTCGTCGGCGTTGTATTCAATCAGCGCGCCCACGGGGCATTCAAAATACCAAAAATAAGCGCTGGAAATGGGGTGGCGACCCGGGCCGAGCTGGGTTTTCCACCCCGCTCGGCTCATCGCCAAGCCGCCGCCGAAGACTTCATGGATGTCGCGCACCGTAAAGGCGATGTGATTCAGGCCAACCTTAGCTGTCCCGCTAGGACCCGGAGGAAGTTGCAGCAAAAACACATCGTGATGCCCGCCATCCGCATTGCAGCGAAGAAAAACACCACGATCAGGATAAGAGTCGCTCACGACAAAGCCCAAAGACTCATAAAAACTGACTGCGGCGCTAAGTCGATCAGTAAACAAGACGACATGCCCAATCTCCACAGGTGTAGCACGGTCGTAAACTGGAGAAGGATCATTCACGCGCTGCGGCTGCGCGCCCCAAGGGTTGCTGGGCGAGCCGTGCAGTGCGATTGGGCGTTTTGCAGAGGCCTGGAACCGATGACGCAGGCCATGCGGATCCATCGCCTCGCTAAGCGTCACGGGTCCACGGACCCCCCAGACCACCTCGCGCAGCGTCGCTCCCGGTTCGATCGCCGGCGCAAGCCGAGGGTCGTCGGGCAAGCGCACGATAACTTGCGCACCGTTGAGCGTTTCAAAGCATTGCTCGGAATCGGAAAACGCCAGCTCCTTCAGACCCCAATCGTTAAAGAAGCGCCGAGCTTGCGCCCAGTTGTTGGCACTGCCGTCGCTGCAATAGATGATCGCGTCAATTCCTTCAATGTTCATGCTTGACTCCATGGCAATGGCAGCGCATTGGTGCCCCAGTAGAAACTCTTTTGCATCATGTACTCCATGATCGAGGCCGATCCTTTCTCACGACCCAAACCACTGAGCTTGTGTCCGGTGAATGGGGTGCTGATGGAAAACAGCTTGTAGGTGTTGACCCAAACCGTACCGGCTGTGATGGCTTGCCCTAAACGCAATGCGGTTTTGTAGTCTTGGCTCCAAATGCCGCAGGCTAAGCCATACTCGTTGTCATTGGCCTGCGCAATCAAATCGGTCTCATTGTCCCAAGGCAACAAGCAAAGCACGGGACCGAAAATCTCTTCGCGGCAGGTGCGGCTGGTGTTGCTCAGGCCCTCAAAGATCGTGGGCTCATAGTAGTAACCGGCATCGGCCGTTGGTCGCTTGCCACCCCACAGCAGTTGCCCGCCCTCTTCCAAACCCAACGCGACATAGCGCTCGACGCTGTCGCGATGGGCTTTGGAAATCAAGGGGCCCATGTGCGTGGATTCAAGTGCTGGGTCGGCCACCCGCAGCCGTTTCGTTTGCGCCACCAATCGCTGCTTGAATTCCTCATACACACTGCGATGTACAAAGGCGCGTGAGCCTGCCACGCAGCTTTCACCGCTGGAGCTGAACATGCCGTAAATCACTCCCGCCACGGCGTGATCAAGATCTGCATCGGGGCAGACGATGGTTGGCGATTTACCGCCAAGCTCGAGCGACACGGGCATCAGCTTCTTGCGGCCAACTCTGCCAGGCCCACACCCACGTTGGTGCCACCGGTGAATGCAATCCGTTTGATCAGCGGATGGCGCACCAACGCATCGCCCACCACAGAGCCTTTGCCGGGTACGACGCTCAAGATGCCGGGCGGCAGACCCGCTTGCTCGCCGATGCGCGCCAACTCAATCGCCATACGCGGCGTGATCTCCGCGGGCTTGATCACCATGGCACACCCTGCTGCAAGCGCCGGTGCAATCTTCTGCGCTTCACTGGCAATCGGTGAGTTCCATGGCGTGATCGCGCCGACCACGCCCAGGGGCTCATGCAAGCTCATCGTGAGAAACTCGCCACGTTGCGGCGTAACCGGGCTTTCAAATGTCTCGCACACGGCCGCAAAGTATTGAAATGTGCCAGCCGCACTGGCGACTAAAGCCCGACACTCCTTGACGGGCTTGCCATTGTCCAAGCGCTGCAAAGTGGCCAAGTCTTCGCTTCTCTCGCGAATCAAGGTCGCCATTCTGTGCAAAATGGCGGCGCGTTGGTGCGGCATCAGCCCCGCCCAGCTCGGCTGGCGACGCGCGTGCTCGGCAAAGCGCACCGCTTCATCCACATCTTGCACCGTCGCGGCATGCAACTGTGCGACGATCTCTCCCGTCGCGGGATACTCTGTGCTGTAAAGCGGGCCACTGGCATCGCGCCAACGTCCGGCAAAGTAAGTTTGCAGATGCTGTGTCATATCACGAGTTCCGATACGCGGTTGTCCAAGAAACGCAACGCGGATAGCACCGTGAGCATCGAGGTTTTGGGGTTGTTAGGCAAGGGCTGATTGCGCATCTCCAGCTTCAT
>JANPAK010000222.1:0-2098 GCA_031429925.1 Variovorax sp. | reverse complement strand
CGGTGGCGTGACTTCTTTGGTGATGCCTTGCGAAATGAGCGATTGCCCCACCATGCAGCGCGCCGCGACTTTCGCTAGCTGAATTCCTGTGGCCTTACTTACATAGGGCACGGTGCGGCTCGCGCGTGGGTTCACTTCGAGCACATAGATCACATCTTTGCCATCTCGATGCTGAATGGCGAATTGCACGTTCATCAAGCCCACCACAGACAGGCCAGCGGCCATCTCGCGCGTTTGCCGCTTCAATTCATCAATCGTCTCGGTTGACAGAGAATACGGCGGCAGCGAGCAAGCGGAATCGCCGCTGTGCACCCCTGCTTGCTCAATATGCTCCATGACACCGCCGATGAAGGTCACGCCTTGCGAGTCACGGATGCAATCGACATCGCATTCAATCGCATCGTTCAAGAAACGATCCAGCAATACAGGCGAATCATTGCTCACCTTGACTGCTTCTTTCATATATCGCTCCAAATCGCGCTGCTCATGCACGATTTCCATCGCGCGGCCACCGAGCACATAGCTGGGGCGCACGACGAGCGGGTAGCCCAAGCTTTGCGCTTTTTCCAGCGCTTCAGGTTCGGTTCGTGCAGTGGCGTTTGGCGGTTGCTTCAGGCCCAGTTTGTGAAGCAAAGCAGAGAAGCGTTCTCTGTCTTCTGCAGCGTCGATCATGTCTGGTGATGTGCCGATGATCGGCACGCCATTGGCTTCTAAATCGAGTGCGAGTTTGAGAGGTGTTTGGCCGCCATATTGCACGATCACGCCGAATGGCTTTTCTTTGTCCACAATTTCCAGCACGTCTTCTAGCGTGAGTGGTTCGAAGTACAGCCGGTCTGACGTGTCGTAATCGGTCGACACGGTTTCTGGATTGCAGTTGACCATGATGGTCTCGTAGCCGTCTTCGCGCATCGCGAGAGCGGCATGCACGCAGCAGTAATCAAACTCAATGCCTTGACCAATGCGATTCGGCCCGCCGCCGAGCACCATGATTTTTTTCTTTTGCGTAGGCTCGGCTTCGCATTCAGCCACGTCGCCATAGGCTGCAACTTCATAGGTACTGTACATGTAGGCGGTATTGGTCGCAAACTCTGCGGCGCAAGTGTCCACGCGTTTGTACACAGGGCGTACGCCTTGTGCTCGACGCGCTTCGCGCACCGCTTTATCTGTCGTTTTGAGCAGCTTGGCCAAGCGACGGTCTGAAAAACCTTTTTGCTTGAGCTTGAACAGTTCTTGCGTTGAAAGGCTTTTCAAAGCATCTGCGCCGCTGGCAGCAGTATGCTTATCGATCTCTAATTCAATATTGATTATTTCTTGAATTTGCACCAAAAACCATTTGTCGATTTTCGTGATGTCATACACCTCATCAAGCGACCAGCCACTGGCAAACGCATCGCCCACGTACCAAATCCGCTCAGGGCCAGGGTAGCCCAACTCTTTTTCAAGAATTTCGCGGTCTTGCGTTTTCTCGTTCATACCATCCACGCCAACCTCCAAGCCGCGCAAGGCTTTTTGGAAGCTTTCTTGGAAGGTGCGACCCATCGCCATCACCTCGCCCACACTCTTCATTTGCGTGGTGAGGCGGTCGTCGGCATCTTTGAATTTTTCAAATGCGAAGCGCGGAATTTTCGTGACGACGTAATCGATGCTGGGTTCAAAGCTTGCTGGCGTGGCACCGCCAGTGATCTCATTGCGCAGCTCATCCAGCGTGTAGCCACACGCCAATTTGGCTGCCACTTTCGCAATCGGGAAGCCCGTGGCTTTGGATGCGAGTGCAGAAGAGCGCGACACGCGCGGATTCATCTCAATCACGACCATGCGCCCATCTTCTGGGTTGATCGAGAACTGAACGTTCGAGCCGCCGGTATCCACACCGATCTCGCGCAGCACAGCCAGCGATGCATTACGCAGGATTTGGTATTCCTTGTCCGTCAAAGTTTGCGCGGGTGCAACGGTGATGGAATCGCCGGTGTGTACGCCCATCGGGTCTAAATTCTCAATCGAGCAAACGATGATGCAGTTGTCCGCCTTGTCGCGCACCACTTCCATCTCATACTCTTTCCAACCCAGCAGCGATTCTTCAATCAGCAGCTCGTTAGTG
>JANPAK010000221.1:0-10764 GCA_031429925.1 Variovorax sp. | reverse complement strand
GCAGTTATGTTTGACCGGATGCAGGCAAGGGCGAGAGCTAAGCGCCCCGATCCCGATGTCCGACCAGCCCTTGGCAAGGCGTTGGTTAACGCGATGGCGCGTAGCCTCGTATTGCCGGTTGTGCGCCATCTTCCTGTGCCGATGACGCAATTGCTGGTGGGCAAGGAAACCGCAAAAAATATTGGTTTGGCGCAACACGCGTCTTGGCTCATACGCTGCTTGTTTACCGCTCTACGTTATCTGGTGGCCGCCGTCGATGCACTTGGTCGTCTGTTCTCTCCAAAGTTTTCGATCAGCCGAATGATGACGCGAGTCATGGGATACCATCTGCTCACTCAATTGCTAATGAGCCAGACTCGCCCCTTGGCTTTGCCCGAGAAGGTATTGAAAAACTTACATCAAACGATTGCACAATGGGGCGATGATCCGAAAGCTCACACTTGGCTCAATCGCTTAGAAGATCAACTCACGACGCAAGGGCCTTGGCACGCGATTCGTGCTGAGCTGCCCCAGCCCCATCATCATTGAACCGCCTGTGTCCATTCCGTTAGCACTTTCCCAACAAAGGCTTGCGCCAGGCCAATCGCGCCCCTACGATCGCATCATGAGAATTTTCAATCGCACCAACGCTGCGCCGCAGATTCTCCTGAATCTGTTTCTTTCGCTCCTGTTGGTCCTTTCTTCATCGCTGGCGTTCGCTCAAAGCAAATCGCTTGACATCAAGCCCGGCGAGGTGACTCTGCACATGCACTATTGGGTGGATGACGCTGGCAGAACCAGTATCGAGCAGCTCGTTCAGGCAGCCGCAGATCCCTTCAAGCCGATGGACAAACATCGCAGCTTCGCCCTAAACGACCAGTCGGTCCTGTGGATGCGCTTGGACTTGCCGGCGATGGACATGAAAATGCGCTGGTACCTGCAACTGAGTTCGGGCACGTTCATTGATCGCGCGAGGCTTTTCCAGCGAACAGCATCGGGGCAATGGACGCAGCAAGATGCAGGCGATCACTTGCCCGTGAGCCAATGGAGCCACCCCGATCAAACGCCAGTGTTTCAGTTGGCTCTACAAGACGCCAGTACCGTTTGGCTCCGGTTAGAAAACCATCCCGCGTCGATCGCGCCACGGCTGCAACTGATCAGCGAAGACTCCCTGTATCAGCAACGCCATTGGACTTACCTGCTCTTGGGCGGGTATTTCGGCTTTGGGCTACTCGTACTTTTTTTGGGCGTGGTGCATGCACGCCTCTACGCGGACCGCGCGTTTGTCGCTTACAGCGCATATGTGGCCTTCATGCTCCTTTTTCAGGTGGCATTTACCGGTATCGGTGGCCTCTTCTTTTGGTCTCATTGGCCCGCTTGGAATAACGCATCGCCGGCTATTTTCATGCTCTTGCTCACAGCCACCGGCATCTGGTTTGTGAGGGAAGCCTGCGTACTGCAGCGCCATAGCAAGTTTGTCGACAAAGCGGTGATGGGTTGGGTGGCGTTTGGCGTCGCGTTCACGTTCATTTACGTCGCTCTCTCCAATCGCGCCACGTTTGTCATTCTCAATCTCTATGGCCTGCTGTCAGTCATACTGAGCATTGCGCTATGCCTGTGGGTTTGGCGCCGAGGCGAGCGCTATGGTGGATGGTTGTTCCTAGGTTTTTTGCCGGTGCACCTAGGTTATCCGTTCCCTGCTCTTCGAAGCGCTGGTGTGATTGCTGACCATTGGCTGAGTCAGTATGCCGTGTTGATTGGCTCTGCGATTGAGATCCCGCTCCTGCTCTACGTTCTGCATTTACGTGCCAAAAACTTCAGCGAAAACCGCGCCAGAATGCGCGCGATTGATCACACCGATCCACTGACTGGGTTGGCCATATCACCGGTGTTGACTCTGCGCATTCGCGACGCTTTGCGACGCAATCGCACGCACCAGCAATCGCACACGCTGATGCTGGTTGAGTTAGCCAATCATGCTGATATTGTTGAGATGGACGGGCGCCCGGTCGGTGACCGTGCCCTAGTGGTTGCCGCATCACACCTTATGTCATCGGTGAATGAACTCGACACGGTCTGCCGTATTGACGATACACGTTTCGCCATCCTGATCGAGAATGCATTGGACGCGAAAGCAGCCAATGTGTTGTGCCAGCGAATCATCGCGCGCGGTCTGTCTGAGCCCATCAATCCTCCGGGCGGCAAAGCACTGCGTTTTCGCGTGGTCACGGCATCTCTTGCCGATATCGCCGGTGAGCAAAGCGTCGGCCGCGATATTGATCTTCTTGAAGTTCTCGCCCCTATGGTCGAAGCCATGAACGAATTGGCCACTGACCCAAGAAAAGGTATCGTGCACCTTGCCCCGCCGGGCCCCAAGAGCGTCAATCCATCAGAAGAATGGGCTCAATCGCCCCCCTGAGGAACCGAGCGAAGCCATGCAGACGAGTCGCCCATCGCTCAGAGCCCTGAGATCGGCTGCCCTTGCCGCTCTAGCAAGTCCGGTTCCAGAGGAAAAAGTCGCTCAGACGATTGCGTTATCTGCGGAATATGCTTCGTTTTTGATAGCGGATGTCGGGTTTGACCATCATCACGCTGACACCCTCGTGCTGCCCGGCCAACCACCAAGGCCCATGCTCATGGCCCATTTGGATGTGCCTCAGCGCTCGATCCACACGGGGCAGGGGTTAGCAGGCTTGGTGCATTCGGTCTGCCATATCGAATTTAATGCGATCAACCTCGCACTCGATGCGACGTGGCGCTTCCCCGATATGCCCTCGCAGTATTACGCTGACTGGATTCGCGTAGCGGCAGAAGAAGCGCATCACTTTAGTTTGCTACGCGCGCAACTGAAAAGTATGGCGTATGACTACGGTGATTTTCCCGCCCATACTGGCCTATGGGATATGGTCGAGCGCACGAAGGAGGACGTTGTGGCTCGTATGGCGCTGGTGCCGCGCACGTTAGAGGCGCGCGGACTGGATGCCACACCCCCAATGCAGGCCAAATTGCGTAAAGTCAACTCGCCAGATGCGGCCAAAATCATTGACATTTTGGACATCATCTTGCGCGATGAAATTGGCCATGTCGCCATTGGCAACCACTGGTATCGCTGGCTGTGTGAACGGGATGGGCTCGATCCCGTCCCTCATTTTCGACGACTCTGTGTGCAATATGACGCACCTCGGATGCGTGCCCCCATTAATACGCAGGCACGGCTGATGGCCGGCTTCACGGATGCGGAAATTGCTGCTTTACTCACAAATTCATAGCAATCTGCTCAATAAATACGA
Organism: Variovorax sp.; assembly: GCA_031429925.1. Classification (GTDB taxonomy): domain Bacteria; phylum Pseudomonadota; class Gammaproteobacteria; order Burkholderiales; family Burkholderiaceae_C; genus JANMDU01. The sequence continues at coordinate 7,495 of JANPAK010000221.1, read as the reverse complement.
AGCAAAAACACTCGGAATGCCAACAAAACTATAATCGTCATATGACTGTATGGGCCCTAGGCATTAATCACACGACTGCGCCGCTGGATCTACGTGGCCGGTTTGCGTTTGCGCTGGATCAGGTCAGCCCTGCCCTGTCATCCCTGCGCAGCTCGCTGCACAACGATCCCGAGCTGACCTTGGTCTCCACTTGCAATCGCACCGAGATTTATGGTGCTGGGGAAGGCTCGCACACAACGCAAGTGCTGGACTGGCTGGCCAACAGCGGTGGTGTCAGCAGTGGTGAATTACAGAGCCACACCTACAGTCTGCATGGCTCTTTTGCTGCACGTCACGCTTTTCGCGTGGCTGCGGGCCTAGACTCCATGGTCTTGGGCGAAACGCAGATCTTGGGGCAACTCAAAGATGCCGTAAGCGCTGCGCAGCAGGCAGGTGCCCTGGGCAGCACCTTGCATCAAATGTTTCAGCGCAGCTTTGCGATAGCCAAAGAAGTACGCAGCCAGACCGACATCGGCACGCAAAGCATCAGCATGGCCGCCGCTGCCGTGCGCTTGGCCGGGCAGCTGTTCGAAGATTTGAGCAAGATTCGCATCCTTTTTGTCGGTGCAGGCGAGATGATTGAGCTGGCGGCAACGCATTTCGCTGCCAAAAACCCTCGGCAGATGGTGATTGCCAACCGCACGATAGAGCGCGGCCAAGCCTTGCTTGATCGTATCGCGCCATCGGCCACCACGGCAAACACCGCCATGTACACCATGCATTTGGGTGAGCTACCCTCGCGGCTACACGAGTTTGATGCGGTGATCAGTTGTACAGCGAGCACGTTACCCATCATTGGCTTGGGTGCAGTCGAGCGGGCCATTAAGGCCCGCAAGCATCGGCCGATGTTTATGGTCGATTTAGCCGTGCCGCGCGATATCGAACCAGAGGTTAAGGCGCTGGATGACGTGTATTTGTACACCGTGGACGATCTCGCAAGTGTGGTGCAAACTGCCAAAGCGACGCGCCAGGCGGCAGTGGCCCAGGCAGAGATCATTGTGGACACAGGTGTACAAGACTTTCTTCGCTGGTTGGAACAGCGCAGCGAAGGCGGCACCAACCTGATTCAGCAGCTCAATGCGCAAAGCGATGCTTGGCGCAACTCCGAGATCGCACGAGCCAAGCGACTGCTGGCCAAAGGCGAAGACATTGACACCGTACTCGAAGCGCTTTCACGCGGTGTTGCGCAAAAGTTTCTGCATCCGGCGTTCAGCCAGCTCGGCGCGCAAGATGCGCTGCAACGAGCCGCAGCGCAAGAAGCTGTGCAGCGTTTGTATCTCAAGCCGCCAGATGTACCCAAGGCGGAAGACTCGCAGGAAAAAGAACGTTAGCCGGTATAAATGCTGCGTAAAGTGCTATTGATTCAATAGCGAGTATTTTCCCGAAGCCAAGCCTCTTTTCCATGAAACCCTTCCTCCGATCCAAGCTAGAAACCATCCAAGAGCGTCTGCTAGACCTAGAGAGTCTGCTCAGCCAGCCAGACATCATGGCCGACACGAAGGCTTTTCGCGCGTTGTCACAAGAGCATGCACAGGTCACTCCAACAGCCGGCCGCTACCAGCGCTACCAGCAGATTGAGCGCGACATTGCTTCGGCAAAGGAGATGCTTTCCGACCCCGATATGGCCGAGATGGCCCGCGACGAAATCACATCTGGTGAGGCCGACCTCGTTAACCTCGAGGAAGAACTGCAGCGCCTGATGATCCCACGCGATCCAGACGATGCCCGCGCGGCGTTCATTGAAATCCGCGCCGGCACCGGTGGCGACGAATCAGCACTGTTCGCAGGTGATCTGTGCCGCATGTACTCCCGCTACGCCGCCACGCAAGGCTGGCACGTAGAAGTCATGAGCGAATCGCCTTCGGAAGTTGGTGGCTACAAAGAAGTCGTGCTGCGTATTGAGGGTGCGGCAGACGATTTGGGCATTGGCGTGTATGGCAAGCTGCGCTTTGAATCAGGTGGCCATCGCGTGCAGCGCGTGCCCACCACGGAAACGCAAGGCCGCATCCACACCAGCGCCTGCACGGTGGCAGTGATGCCCGAGCCCGACGAGCACCAAGCCATCACGTTGAACCCGGCTGATCTGCGTATCGACACTTTCCGCGCGAGTGGCGCAGGCGGGCAGCACATCAATAAAACTGATTCTGCGGTGCGCGTGGTGCATTTACCCACGGGCCTCGTGGCCGAATGCCAAGATGGCCGCAGCCAACACAGTAACAAAGCCAAAGCCCTGCAAGTGCTACAAGCGCGACTGCAAGAAAAAGAGCGCAGCGAGCGTGCCGCCAAGGAAGCCGCTACGCGCAAAGGCCTGATTGGCAGCGGTGACCGAAGCGATCGCATCCGCACCTATAACTTCCCCCAAGGCCGTATGACTGACCACCGGATTAACCTGACGCTCTACAAATTGCAGTTCATCATGGAGGGCGATCTGCGCGAGACCGTACAAGCGCTTTTGCATGCGCGGGAAGAGGAACAATTGAAAGAGCTGGAATTGGGTACGACATAAAAAAGCGCTAGTATCTTGAAGTTTTGAACAATTCAGGATCATTCGATGGAAAACCTTGATGTCATGGTCTTGCGCACTTTGCTCAAGTGGCGCGAAGCAGGCCAACGTGCGTTGCTCGCAACCGTGGTACGCACGTGGGGATCCTCTCCTCGCCCGGTCGGCTCCATCATGGCCTTGTGTGAAGATGGTTCGGTGGTGGGTTCGGTGTCTGGCGGGTGCATTGAAGACGATTTGATCTACCGCTTTACACGGGCCTACGCGAGCGCGAGTGCCACAGAGGGCGCAAACAACCATCGCATACCATCTGGCCCGCCTAGTTTCGTGAAGTATGGCGTGAGCGCAGATGAGGCGCATCGCTTTGGGCTACCCTGTGGCGGCACGTTGGAGCTCTTGCTCGAGTTCGATCCCGAGGCAGGACCGCTCGCTTCACTGTTATCGCAGTTGGATTCCGGCCAGCTCGTTCAGCGCACGGTGCGGCTCGCCGATGGTGCTGTGAGCATGAAGCCCTGCACTACACCCGACAGTTTGATCGTGTCGGGTACAGAGCTCGTCAGCTCCTTTGGCCCGGAATACCGCATGCTGCTGATTGGGGCCGGCCAGCTCACGGAGTATCTCGCCACGATGGCGCTATTCAGTGGTTTCGCGGTAACCGTTTGCGATCCCAGAGAAGAGTACCGTGGCTCTTGGTCGGTGGTGGGTGTGCGGGTGGTCAGTCAAATGCCCGATGAGGTTGTGAGCGGATTCAAGCCCGACCGCCGCAGTTGTGTGATTGCTTTGACGCACGACCCCAAGCTCGACGATCTGGCCTTGCTCGAAGCCCTCAAAACAGAGGCGTTTTACGTCGGTACCATCGGCAGCCGACGCAACAACGATGCGCGCAAGCAGCGCATGATGGAACATTTCGAGCAAACCGAAGCATCATTGGCCCATTTGCGCGGCCCGATTGGTATTTACATTGGAAGCAAGACACCACCAGAAATTGCCGTTAGCGTGATGGCGGAAATTTTGGCCGTAAAGAACGGCGTGATTCTGCCGCGTGACATGGCCGTTGCACAAGCCAAGAATGATCTGGCCCTACCGCAAAATGAAGCGGGCGTCATTGTTTGCGGCGTACCCGACAGGTCATAGCGTGAAGCTCACGGCAGTGATCTTGGCCGCAGGCGCGGGTCAGCGCATGGGTGGCGTCGCCAAGGCCTTGATCGAGATTCAACAAGAAGCCATGCTGGTTCGCTTGATCAAGACGCTACAGGAAGCCAACGTGTCAGATGTGCTGGTGATCAGCGGGGCGCATCACGATGCGATTGCGGCTTTGGCAGAGCCTTTGGGCGCACGCGTTCTGCGTCATCCTGCACCTGAGCTGGGTCAACAGTCTTCGGTGCGTCTGGCTTTGGAGTCGGTTGGGGCTTCTTACGACGCATTGCTGATGATGTTGTGCGACCAACCCCTGATCGAGGCTTGCGACATTCAAGAGCTTGAAGAGGCGTTTCGCTCACAGCCACAATTCGATTTTTGCCTACCGATCGTCCAAGGCCAACGAGGCAATCCGGTCATCGTTTCTCGCAAAGCCGTGGTAAGCATTCTTGCGCTGGACCGAAACGTGGCTTGCCGGGAATTCATGCAACGCAACCCCGACACAGTTTTGCAGCACGTCACGAACAACGATCATTTCATTTTTGATTTAGATACCCTGCAAGACGTACTTGAACTTGCGCGGCGCACTGGCTGGCAAGTCAAAAGTTAAATGCCGACTTGAGCACTGCTCATAACTTTGCTCATGGTGGCATCGAACGCACACCTCACAGCCATGCAGCAGAACATACGGTTCGCACTTAGCACGCGCGGGCATAACTGTTATCAGGATTTAAACCGCGCCGAGCTGCTCAAGTATTGCTAGCATCGGATGCGCGCTACAACAAAAAAAAGCAACATCCTCGCATCATTTATTTCATTCATCGACATACCCTAGGAGACAACAATGGTTAATTTCACGCTCAACGGCAAGGCGGTCAGCGCCAAGGCGCCGTCTGACACCCCTCTCTTGTGGGTACTTCGAGAAGAAATGGGCATCACCGGTACGAAGTTTGCATGCGGTGTTGCTCAGTGCGGCGCTTGCACTGTTCACATCAACGGCGCGCCCACACGCTCTTGTGTATTGCCGGTTGCAGCGGCAGCAGGTGCACAAGTGGCGACCATTGAAGGCCTCGTGCAAACGCGCGAAGGCAAAGCATTGCAAGACGCGTGGATCGCTGAGTCTGCACCGCAATGCGGCTACTGCCAGTCAGGCCAAATGATGGCGGCGGCCGCTGTGATCAAGGATGCGCGTGCGCCCATGACGCGAGAGCAGGCCCTAGAACGAATGGCGGGCAACGTGTGCCGCTGCGGCACCTACAACCAAATCGCAGCCGCCGTGGTGCGCGCTCAGAAAACCTTGGCTTGAAACGGGAGCACCACATGAAAACCAACGAACTTTCCCGTCGCAGCTTCATCATTGGCACAGGCGCAGGCGCTCTAGGCATCAGCTTTGGCACCATGGATTTTGCCAATGCGCAAGCGGCAGCGTTTTCTCCCGTCGCGTGGGTGAGCATTGGCGCTGACAACACCACGACCATCTTTTCTGCTGCCTCCGAGATGGGCCAAGGCACCATGACTTCTTTGCCCGCCGTCATTGCGGATCATATGGAGCTTGATTGGAGCAAAGTACGCGTTCAGCATGCGCCGCCTGACCCGCGACGCTTTGGCAATCCAAGGTTTGGCGGAGGCCTGATCACAGGTGCCTCGCGAACGGTCACAGGATACTACGAACCGTTGAGCCTGGCTGGTCTGCAAGGCAAAATGGTCATGATGGGCGCTGCCGCTGCGCAGTGGAATGTGCCCGTTTCTGAGCTGCGCGCAGAAAACAGCATGGTGATTCATGGCGCGAGCAATCGCCGCATCAGCTATGGCGATTTGGCCAAGACGGCGAGCGCGCCTGCGGAGCTGCCCAAGGTCGATAAAACCATGCTTAAGCCGATGGCGCAGTTCAAGCTCATTGGCAAGGACATCCCGCGCGTGGACTTGGCTGCCAAGACCAACGGCACGGCTATTTATGGCATTGACGTTCGTCTGCCAGGGATGCTGTATGCGAGCTTGCTCAGTGCACCCGTGCAGGGGGAAAAAGCTGAGAAAGTCGATGACGCCGCTGCAAAAGCGGTGGCGGGTGTGAGGGCGGTCGTGACGATCCCGACAGGCGTTGCCGTGGTGGCGGACTCTTTCTACACGGCTCGCAAGGCGCGTGATCTGCTTAAGGTGGAATGGAGCACCACTGCGCGCGGACGCAAGTACGACTCGGATTCGGCACTCAAGGAATACGTGAGCCGTGCAGAAAATTTGGCGGACGCCGGCGTCAACTTTCATGCGCATGGCGACGCGGCCAAAGAAATTGCCGGTGCAGCGCGCACCTTCAAGGCAACCTACACCACGGAGCACGTGAACCAGTTCACGATGGAGCCGATGAACACGACAGCGAAGGTCGATGGCGACAAGATAGAGATCTGGACACCCTCTCAAACCGTCGGGTTCGTGGTGGGTGGTGTGGCTGCAGCTGGCGGCTTCAAGCCCGAGAACATCAAGGTTAACATCACTCTGCTCGGTGGTGGCTATGGTCGCCGTGTAGAAGCGGAATACGCGGTCGACGCCGCGTTGATCGCCAAGGCCGTACCCGGCGTACCGGTTCAGATGATCCTGACCCGCGAAGACGATTTCACTCGCGCCAAGCCGCGCCCAGCCACGGCCCAACACCTGATCGCTGCTGTGAATGCTCAGGGCAAAATCGTTGGATTGCAGCATCGCGTGGTGGCAGAGCAGATCTATGCCCGCCTGTTGCCCGGCGCATTCCGTGCGAGCGGCAACAAAGACTCTCCAGTGATGGAATTCGCCGATGGCGTCTACGATATCGCTGGCCATCAAGTGCAGCAAATGATTGAAGACCGCGGTATCGCCTGTAGCTTCTGGCGCGGCGTGGGCGCTGGCTACGTGAAGTTTGGCATTGAAACCTTGGTCGATGAGGTTGCCGTGGCGACCAACCAAGATCCGCTGCAAATGCGAATTGAGCTATGCAACAAATCCCCTCGTGCGCAAGCGGTGCTGCGTGAGGTAGCCACGATGTCCAACTGGCGGGGCAACCGACCTGCTGGACGAGCTCTAGGCTTAGCCTTTTCCGATGCGTGGGGAACATTCTGCGCCATGGTAGTGGACGTTTCGCTCAATCAGGGGCGCCCCGTCGTGCACAACGTGTGGGTAGCGGTGGACTGCGGCCATCCACTCAGCCCCAAAAACATTCAAACCCAGATCGAGGGCAGCGCCATCTTTGGCTTGTCAGCCGCATTAGGCGAGAAGCTAACGTACAAAGCTGGCGAGCCGCAGCAGAAAAATCTCGGAGCCTACAACCTGCTGCGTGCCAACCAAACGCCGCTGGTGAATGTCAAAGTCATGCCCACCGACAACTATCCGGGTGGTATCGGCGAAGTCGGTTTGCCTCCGATCGCACCTGCTTTGGCGAATGCGATCGCTAGGCTCAACGGCGGCAAACGCCTGCGCAGTCTGCCCTTCCCTGAGCGGGTCGTTTAATCGATGGCGTCTACGCTCCGGCAGTAATGAAAGCGGCGCAAGCCGCTTTCTCATTGGAGCGTCTGCCTAGCCTTGAAACATCCCCCCCTAAAATCAACATATGATTCAACTGCCTCTGATTCTGGTGCCCGGCTTGATGTGTGATGAAGCAGTTTGGTCGCCACTTTACCCCCACCTGAATTTGCCTCGCTCTGCCCTTCACGTGGCTGATCACGGCCTATCTGAAGATCTGACTGACATGGCTCACCGCGTTTTGACTGACGCTCCTGAGCGCTTCATGCTGGTGGGCCATTCCATGGGTGCGCGCGTGGCGCTCGAAGTGATGCGTCTTGTGCCAGAGCGCGT
>JANPAK010000220.1:0-4299 GCA_031429925.1 Variovorax sp. | reverse complement strand
CGCCGTGCGCGATGCCAAAACCGGCGAAGACCTGACCCGCTCGATCATGCTGCAAATCATTTTGGAAGAAGAAATGGGTGGCGTGCCGATGTTCAGCGAGGCGGCGCTGGCTAATATGATCCGTTTTTACGGCCACACCATGCAGGGCTTTATGGGCAGCATGCTCGAGAAAAACATGCAAGCCTTCTCTGATCTACAGGGCAAGTTTGGCGCCGGTGCGCTGCCTACCCTCGGCGCCGTGCCCAACGCCAACCAATTCATGGGCAGCTTCGTGGAGCAAAGCCAGACCTTGGCCGCGCAAATGCAAGAGCAGATGTTGACGGCATTTGGGATGAAGCGCTGAGAATACGCAAGCCTTAAGCCTTTCTCACCCAAGACGTGCACCATCCCTTGGCCGCAACGTTCTTGCCCGTAAACAGCGGACACGGGCCAGCCGCATCGCCGGCTTTACCAAGATACAACGCGCAATTGCCGCATTGATTGCCCACCGCATAGTTCTTGAATTTCGTCGTGTCAGTTTTTGAGGCTTCTGCGACGTAGCCCAAAGCAACAGCTTGAGCATCTTTCTCGTCCAGCATGGGAAGAAGCGCTGTGTTCTCGGTGGGTACAGGTGTTGGCATAGGGACTGGCGCTGCGGGCTCGGGCTTGGGCGAGCAGGCGGCCAGAAGCGCCATGCCGGCGAAGGGTGTGATTTCTATAAAGCGCCGGCGTGACGTGAATGAGGTCATAAAGTTTTCCTTCGAAATGCTGGCAATAGGGTAGTGATGCTGACAAGGCGGAACGGCACTCGTCCCGGCCCGTGCTCCGAGCCGAAAGTCAAGTGTGACATCTTGGTCATTGGTCAGTCTGTGCGCAGGCGCACAAAGAGCACGCGCAAGGCGTTTACCCACATCGCAACGACCATTGCGCCGCCGCAAAACTTCTTCAATGCCGCATGATGGGGCTCGTTGCTTTCCTTCTGAGACAATAGGGGCATGACCGTCGCGACCCCTGAATTCATCCCCACCAAAATCCCAAAAGTCGGCTTCGTGAGCCTGGGCTGCCCCAAAGCGCTCACCGATTCTGAACTGATCCTCACGCAGCTCGCGGCCGAGGGCTACGAAACCTCCAAAACCTTCGAGGGTGCGGATCTGGTGATCGTCAACACCTGCGGCTTCATTGACGATGCCGTCAAAGAAAGCCTAGACACGATTGGCGAGGCACTCGCCGCCAATGGCCGCGTGATCGTCACGGGCTGCTTGGGCGCCAAGACGGTGGATATGCAGCCCTCAGACGCTGCCGAAATGATAGCGTCCCGCACAGGAAATGCGAGGGTGGAAGGCCAAAAGGATGCTCAAAACTTGGTCAAAAGCATTCATCCGAGCGTGCTCGCCGTCACTGGCCCGCACGCGACGCAGGAGGTGATGGACGCGGTGCACAAGCACTTGCCCAAGCCGCATGATCCGTTTACCGATCTGGTGCCTGCCTTCGGCATCAAGCTCACTCCGAAGCACTACGCCTATTTAAAAATCAGCGAAGGCTGCAACCACCGCTGCACGTTTTGCATCATCCCGAGCATGCGCGGCGATTTGGTCAGCCGCCCGGTGGGCGATGTGCTTAAGGAAGCCAAGGCGCTGTTTGAGGGCGGCGTGAAAGAGTTGCTGGTGATTAGTCAAGACACGTCGGCCTATGGCGTTGACGTGAAATACCGCACAGGCTTTTTTGATGGCAAGCCGGTGAAAACGCGCATGCTGGAACTGTGCGAAGAGCTTTCAAAGCTCGCCGAACCGTATGGCGCGTGGATTCGCTTGCACTATGTTTATCCGTATCCGCATGTGGACGAGATCGTGCCGCTGATGGCCACGGGCCGCATCCTGCCGTATCTGGATGTGCCGTTTCAGCACAGCCACCCTGATGTTTTGAAGCGCATGAAGCGCCCGGCCAGTGGCGAGAAGAATCTGGCGCGGATTGAGCGCTGGCGCGAAATCTGCCCCGAAATCGTGATCCGCTCCACCTTCATTGCCGGTTTCCCTGGCGAGACGGAAGAGGAGTTTCAGCATTTGCTCGACTTTCTGCGCGAGGCAAAAATTGACCGTGCAGGCTGTTTTGCGTATAGCGCCGTGAAAGGCGCTGCGGCGAACGATATTCCCGGCATGCTGCCGCAAGAAGTGCGCGATGAGCGCTTGGCCCGCTTTATGGCCGTGGCGGAAGAGGTCTCAAACCAGAAGCTCAAAAGCCGCGTGGGGATGACGATGCAAGTGTTAGTCGATCACGCGCCTGCACTCGGCAAAAAAGGCAGCAAAGGCCGCTCGTATGCCGATGCGCCAGAGATTGACGGCATTGTGCATTTGCTGCCGCCCGAGAAGATCAGCAAACAACTGCGCGTGGGCGAGTTCACGGCGGCGCGGATTGTGGGCACGCAGGGGCATGATTTGGTGGCTTTGCCGATCTGATTGACGGCTTCGCTGTCACGCGACCCGCTCGCCTGATCGGCGACATGTCGAAAACCACCAGAGCCTTTTTTGGCAAAGAATACGATCCTAGACCACGTCAGTTGTGCGCAATATGCTATTGAAAACGTAGCAAGTCGTAGAGCTTATCAATCAACGACGGGGTTTGTCCAGGCTCGCGGGAGCGTCCGGGTGGGCAGGATCGTTATTCGCAACGGCGCGCGGGTGTTTTTCGAAAAATGCCCAAATAACATCCGTGGCGCTTATTTTGTTCGATGTCTTGCCCACCATGCTCTCGGGCAAAATACTCTTACCGCCGGCCCACGTGTGTCCCAATCCGTCGACTTCAATCGAGACGACCTCAGCCGAGCCAAGGCAGCCGGAGTGGGTTTCTGTGCGCACACCGCTGCTGCCAGAGGTGCCTGCCGTCGTTGAAGAGCACCCTAGCGCTTTGGCCCACTTCGAGATGGAATTGCGCACCGGTGGCTTGGGCTTTGCGCGCACGCTGTCGCTGCCGCCGCTTGCTAGCCTGGGCGGCCCGCCATCGATCAGGTTCAGGGGATCAGCCGTGCCGGTGATGTAGCACATCGCAACCGAGTGCCGCAATATCGGGGGATCGAACCACAGCGCGCCTGCGACGGGTGCAATGGCCGCAATGCGGTCCGACAACTCTGCGCCCAGGCGAAAGCTCATGGAGGCGCCGTTGGAAAATCCGGTCAGGAAGATGCGTCGGTCGTCTAGCGCGAACCGAGTGGACAGATCGTCGAGCATGGCGGCGATGAATCGAACGTCGTCTGGAGCCGTCTGACCCACATAAAACCGATCTGAGCCATCGGTCCAGAGCTGTGGGTTGCTGGCAAAGTTGCTTGCGCGCGCCGGATCCGGCGGCATGGCGTTGGGAAAGACGGCCAGGAAGTTCTCCATATCTGCCTTCGCCGCCCATTCAGTCTCCCACATCGCTGCCCGCGCCGTGCCACCACCACCGTGAAACATGACCACCAATGCTGAAGGCGTTTGCGGCTTGTAGGCGCGCGGAACATGCACGATGTAGGTTCGCTGGGTGCCGGTCACGGTGATTGCTAGCGCGTGGCTGCCTGGTTTCGCCTGCTTGTCCTCGGCGTGGACGTTCTGAGGGCTGAATACCAAGACAGAAAAACCAACCAAGAAGGTCGTCATGGAAACGGCGACCGTGCGCCAGAATTGCCAATCTTTCACTTTGAATCACCTCCGCGACGTGACGGACCGAAAAAAACGAAGCGCTGCACGGTCGCGCGTTTCTCAAGCAAACGGGTCATGCGAACCGCGATGCACGCCGATCAACCCGCCAAAGCCCCAAACTGCAGCGCTGCGAGTTTGGCATAAACGCCACCTTGCGCAACGAGCGCTTCATGCGTTCCGCTTTCCACCAGCTTGCCTTTGTCCAGCACGACGATGCGGTCGGCTTTCTGAATCGTCGCCAAGCGATGCGCGATAACGAGTGTGGTACGGCCTTGCATGGCGCGCTCTAAAGCGGCTTGCACCATGTGTTCACTTTGGGCGTCAAGCGCGCTGGTCGCTTCGTCGAGCAGGAGGATGGGCGCGTCTTTGAGCATGGCGCGGGCGATGGCGATGCGTTGGCGCTGGCCGCCGGAGATGCGCACGCCGCGCTCGCCCAGAAACGTGTCGTAGCCTTCGGGCATTTGGCGGATGAATTCATCGGCAAAGGCGTCGTTCGCGGCCTGCTTGACTTCTTTGTCGGTGGCGCTGGGGCGGCCGTAGCGGATATTTTCCAATGCGCTGGCCGAGAAAATCACCGCGTCTTGCGGCACCACGGCAATCGCGCAGCGCAGCGCTTGCAGAGAAAGTTCTTCAATCGGCGTGCCAAAAATCA